>NZ_SLVT01000003.1:426893-504437 GCF_004345505.1 Micromonospora sp. CNZ303
CGTGGGGCGTGGGGCGTGGGGCGTGGGGCGTGGGGCGTGGGGCGTGGGGCGTGGGGCGTGGGGCGTGGGGCGTGGGGCGTGGGGCGTGGGGCGTGGGGCGTGGGGTCAGAGGGGGAGTTTCATGCCCTCGTGGGTGGGGAGGAAGCCGAGGTTGACGTAGAAGCGGTGGGCGTCGTGGCGGGTCTTGTCGGTGGTGAGCTGGACCAGGGCGCAGCCACGCTGCTTCGCCTGGTCGACCGCCCAAGTGATCATCTGCCGGCCGAGGCCCCGCCCGCGTAGGTCGGAGCGGACCCGGACCGCCTCGATCAGCTGCCGCTCCGCGCCGTGCCGGCCCAGGCCGGGGATGTACGTGAGCTGCATGCAGCCGAGCAGCTCCCCGTCCGCGTCGGCCACGATCAGCTGGTTGCGCGGGTCGGCGTCGATGTCGGCGAACGCCTTCTCGTACGCGGCGTCGACCTCCGTGAAGTCGCGGGTCCTGCCGAGCACGTCGTCGGCGAGCAGGGCGATCACGGCGGGCAGGTCGGCTCGGACGGCCTCGCGGAAGACCACGTCACTCATGCCGCCCAGCGTGGCACAGCGAGCGGAACCGATGGGCGGGCGGCGCTTGCCCGGAACGGGGGGCAACATGACTGTTCATGGACGTCCTGCTGCTGCCGTTCCGGTTGATCTACCGGGGGCTGGTCTGGTTCGCCAACTCGCCCCGTACGTTGATCATTTCCTACCTGTTGATGATCGTGGTGGCCGGCGTGATCTACGGCCACGTGGAGAACCGCAGCCCGGCGGACGCCGTCTGGTGGGCGGTGGTGACCGCGTCCACCGTCGGCTACGGCGACATCTCGCCGGTGAGCTGGCAGGGCCGCACCCTCGCCGCGCTGCTCATCTCCACCATGGTGCTGCTGGTCATCCCGTTGATCACGGCGCACTTCGCCAGCCAGCTCATCGTCGACGACGACGCCTTCGAACACGAGGAGCAGGAACAGCTCAAGGCCGACGTACGCCGGATGCGGGCGCTGCTGGAGGAGATGGCCGCCCGGCAGGGCATCGACCTGCCCGACCTGCCGCCGGAGCGGCCGGTCAGCGGGCCGGGCAGCGCAGCCCCTCCCTGGGCACGGTCAGGTCGATCAGGTAGGCGTCGACCGCCTCGGTGATGCAGGAGGTCTGCGGGTACGCGGTGTGCCCCTCGCCCTCCCAGGTGAGCACCCGGCCCACGCCCAGCATCGCGGCCAGCGCCGGGGTCTGCTCGTAGGGCGTCGCGGGGTCGCCGGTGGTGCCCACCACCAGGATCGGCGGCGCCCCGTCGGCCCGGCCCGTCGGGTACGGGTCGCGACCGCCGGGCCACTCGGCGCAGGAGAGCAGGCCGACGGCCAGGGCCGGCCCGAACAGCGGGTACTTCGCCCGCCACTGCGACTGGAGCTGCCGGATCCGCTCCCGGCTCGGCTTCTCCTCCTCGTCGGCGCAGTTGACCGCCAGGTTGGCGTCGAACATGTTCGAGTAGTGCCCGTCGGCGTCCCGGTCGGCGTACGCGTCGGCGAGGCGGAACACGTCGCCCGGGTCGCCGCCCTCCAGCTTGTCGATGGCGACGGCCAGCTCCTGCCACCCCGACTCGGTGTAGAGCGAGGAGATGATCGCGTAGAAGACCCAGCCCGCGGTGGCCTCCCGGCCGTCGTCCCCGCGTACGGGGGACACCCGCGCCTTGTCGATCGCCGAGGTGACCGCGGCCCGGGCGTCCGGGGCGATCGGGCAGCGCCCGGCGTTGGCCGCGCACCACGTGGTGAAGTTGCCGAAGGCCCGCTCGAAGCCCTTGGCCTGGCCCTCCGAGCCGGCGATCAGGCCCTGTCGCGGGTCGACCGCGCCGTCGAGGACCAGCGCCCGCACCCGCTGCGGGTAGAGCTGGGCGTAGGTGGCCCCGAGCAGGGTGCCGTAGGAGTAGCCGAGGTAGGTCAGCTTGTCGTCGCCGACGGCGGCGCGGACCGCGTCCATGTCCCGGGCGGCCTGCTCGGTGCCGTAGAGCGGCAGCTGGTCGCCGTAGCGGTCGCCGCAGCCGCGCCCGATCTTCCGGCTGAGCGCGACGAAGCCGTCGAACGCCTCCTGGCTCTCCGGGTCGGGGTCGTAGCCGAAGCTGGCGTCCAGCTCGGCGTCGGGGATGCACTTGACCGGGCTGGAGCGGGACACCCCGCGCGGGTCGAAGCCGACGATGTCGAACCGGTCGGTGATCGAGGCGGGCAGGCCGCCGAAACCCGGGCCGAAGGAGAGGTAGACGGCGGTGTCCACGCCGGAGCCGCCGGGCCCACCCGGGTTGATCACCAGCGAGCCGATCCGGTCGCGCTGCTTCGTCGACCGGGCCCGCAGCAGCGCGATCTCGAAGGTCTGCCCGGCGCCCGGCCCGGCGCTCGCCCCGCCACCCGCGCCCGTGCCCCAGTCGCGCGGCACCTTGATCCGCGCGCACTCGTAGCGCATGCCCGGCGCCCCGCGCCCGACCAGCTCCTCGGCCACCTCCGGGCAGGCCCGCCAGGTGGGCGCCGTGCCGGGGGCGGCGGCCTCGCCGCCGGCCTCCGTCCGGGGCGCGATCGCCGGAAGGGTGCAGCCGGCGGCGACCAGCGCGGCGGCGGCCAGCCCGGCGAGGGTGAGCCGGAACCGGCGGATCCGGTCGGGGGTGCGGGTCACGAGCGAGCCTCCGTGATCGAGTCGACGGCCAGGCTACGCCGGACCGGCGGCGGACCCCACGGTCACCGTGGGATCGCCGCGCAGCACCTGGTCCACATCGAACCGTACGGGCCGGTCGAGCTGGTCGTAGCGGCAGGATTGCGGTTCGCGGTCGGGCCGCCAGCGGACGAACCGGGCGGTGTGCCGGAACCGGTCGCCCTCCATGGCGTCGTAGCCGACCTCGACCACCAGCTCCGGGCGCAGCGGCTCCCACTCGAGGTTGCGGGCGCCCGTCCAGCGGCTCACCCCGCCGGGGAGGCGCTGGCCGCGCTCGTGGTCGCCGTGCACCCACGGGTGGTCGGCGCCGACGTCACGGTAGGGCTCCAGCTCCTCCAGCAGCTCCGCGCGGCGGGCCATCGTGAACGACGCGCTCACCCCGACGTGGTGCAGGACCCCGTCGTCGTCGTGGAGGCCGAGCAGGAGCGAGCCGACCACCGGGCCGGACTTGTGCCAGCGGAAGCCGGCCACCACCACGTCGGCCGTGCGGGCGTGCTTGACCTTGAACATGAGCCGCTTGCCCGGCTCGTAGGGCAGGTCGGCCGGCTTGGCGATCAGGCCGTCCAGGCCGGCGCCCTCGAAGACGTCGAACCAGCGGTGCGCGGTGTCGACGTCGGTGGTGACCTGCGTGACGTGCACCGGCGGCCGGACCCCGGCCAGCGCCGCCTCCAGCCGGGCCCGGCGCCGCGGATAGGGCTCGTCGAGCAGCGTCTCGTCGTCGAGGGCGAGCAGGTCGAAGGCGACGAAGTCGGCCGGCGTCGTCTCGGCCAGCAGCCTCACCCGGGAGGCGGCCGGGTGGACGCGCTGGGCCAGCAGCTCGAAGTCCAGCCGGGGCTGCCCGCCCGGGCCGTCGCGCCGGATCACGATCAGCTCGCCGTCGACCGCGCACCGCTCGGGCAGCTGGCGGCGGGCCTGCTCGACCACCTCGGGGAAGTAGCGCGTCATCGACTTGCCGCCCCGGCTGGACAGCTCCACCTCGTCGCCGTCGCGGAACACGATGCACCGGAAGCCGTCCCACTTCGGCTCGTAGGTCATCCCCGGCGCGGTGGGGACCCGCGGGACGCTCTTGGCCAGCATCGGCTCGACCGGCGGACTGATCGGCAGCTTCACGGCGACCAGTCAACCAGACCGCACCGACAGTCGTGAGGCAGATCACGTCCGCGCGGCGGGTGGCGTGTCCGGCCGCGCGCCGCTCGTACCGCACCGGGCGAATGATGAAAGCGCAGGTCAGAGCTACCTTCGCGGGGTGTCGGAGTGGGTTTGCGGGTGCTGCGGGCGGTGGCGGGTGAGCGTCGAGCTGATCCGGGGGCGCTACCGGTACCGGCTGGTGCGCCGCTATCCCCGCCAGTTCGGCGGGGGCAAGGACGTGCTCGGCGAGGCCGGCTCGGTGGCGGAGCTGGAGGAACTGCTGCGCCGGCGTACCCCCCTCGGGCTGGCCGACCTGCGCGAGGCCGCCTGACCCGGCGGCGGCCGAGCCCGGCGGACGCCGCCGGCCCGGCACCCCCGCGTGCCGGCGGACACGGACCGGCCGGCGGGCGCCTCGTCACGATCCCGGGCGCGGCGTCGTCGAGACTGGCAGCGGCGCCGCCGGGCGCCGACACGGGGAGGGGGCGCGATGCGGTTCGAGGCCGGTACGGAGGTGGCCGCCGAGGCGGAACGGGTCTGGGCGGTGCTGGTCGACGTCGAGCGGTGGCCGGAGTGGACGCCCTCGGTGCGTCGGGCGCTCCGGGGGGAGGTGGGACCGCTCGCGGTGGGCGCCACCGCCCGGCTCGCGCAGCCGAAGCTGCGACCGGCGGTGTGGCGGGTCACCGAGCTGACCGAGGGCCGGTCGTTCTCCTGGGTCTCGGGCAGCCCGGGGGTGCGCACGCTCGGCGGGCACCGGGTGCTGCCGCTGCCCGACGGGCGCAGCCGCGTCGAGCTGACCCTCACGCAGTCCGGGCCGCTCGCCGGGCCCGTCGGCTGGCTCTACGGCGACCTGATGCGCCGCTACCTGCGGATGGAGGCCGACGGGCTCAGGCGCCGCTGCGAGCGGGACTGACCGCCTTCTCCAACTGGGCGAGCCGGATGCCGTTCGCGTCCGGTCGGTGTCCGACCACCTGGTAGCCGTGCCGGTGGTAGAACCGCAGGTTCTGCTCGGTGTCCGCGCCCGTGAAGAGCGCGAAGCGGCGCACCCGGGCGGCGCAGGCCGTCTCCACCGCGCGCAACAGCCGCCCGCCGACGCCCCGGCCGTGCTGGTCCGGGGCCACGGAGAGCCGGCCGATGTGCGCGGTGTCGCCGTCGACGTGCGCCCGCACGGAGCCGACCAGCCGGTCGCCGAGCCGGGCGGTGAGCACCGTCGCCGGGCCCGCCAGCGCGGCCCGCACCTCGTCCAGGGTCTCGGTCAGCGGGGGCAGGAACGGGTCGGCGTAGCGCTGCGCCTCGGTGACGTACGCGGCGCGCTGCACGGTGAGGATCTCGCCGGCGTCCGTGAGGTCGGCGGGGGCGATGCGCGGCTCGATGATCACTCCGACAGCCAACCACAGGCCGTCGGGCGGGTCGCCCGCGCCGCCCGTACGCTGGCGGTGTCCCGTCGAGCCGTGGGGGTGCGCCGTGCCGGCACTGACCTATCCGCACGTCGGCGCCACCGAGACCGGCGAGCTGCCGGCCGGCTGGCGGCACGTGCGGCACCGGGTCCGGCTGCCCGACTCCTGCTTCCCGGCGGCCGGGGACGCCGTGCTCGGCTGGCGCCTGCACCGGGCGGCCGGCATCCGGATCGACGCCGCCGCCGAGCGCGCCGCGCCCGGGGTCCGGGTGGTCTCCGGGCTGGGCGTCGGCCCGCTGCGGCTGGCCGCGCCCTGCGAGGTGGTCTGGGCCGTCGACGACGGGCGGCGGGCCGGCTTCGGGTACGGCACGCTGCCCGGGCACCCGGCGCGCGGCGAGGAGGCGTTCGTGGTCAGCCGCGACGCCGCCGGCCGCGTCTGGTTCGAGGTGGTCGCGTTCAGCCGGCCGGACCGCTGGGTCATGCGCGCCGCGGGGCCGGCCGGTCGGGCCTTCCAGCGGGCGTACGCCTGGTGGCTCGGCCGCACCCTGCGCCGCCTCTGCACCCGACCCTGACCCGCACCGTCGTCACCCGTCGCGGGACCCCGGTCAGAACCGGGCGAAGGAGCGGATCGGCATCCGCGGACCGTACTTCGGCGCCTGGACGCCACCGGCCGCCAGCAGCACGCAGACCCGCCCCCGATGCCCCCGGAACGGCTCCAGCAGGGCCAGCATCCGGGCGTCGTCGCCGCGCGGCTCGCCCGCGAGGGCCCAGGCCACCGTGTTCGGCACGTGGAAGTCGCCGACGCTGACGGCGTCCGGGTCCCCGTACGCGATGCGCACCACCTCGGCGGCGGTCCACGGGCCGATGCCGGCGACGGCGGTGAGCCGGCGGGTGGCCTCGGCGGAGTCCGCGCAGCGCTCCAGCCGGTCGGCGACGGCCGCCACGCGGCGCAGCGTCTCGGCCCGGCGCTGCTCCACGCCGAACGGGTGGAACACCCAGTACGGGGTGGCCGCCACCGCCGCCGGCTCGGGCGGCAGCAGCAGCGGCTGCATCGGCCCGGGCGCGGCCTCGCCGAAGTGCCGCACCGTCGCCGCGTACGCCCGGTAGGCCTCCTTGCCGGTCACCTTCTGCTCGAAGACCGCCCGCAGCAGTTGGCGGAAGACCTGCCCGGTGGCGGGCATGCGCAGCCCCCGGTGCTGGGCCGCGAGCCGCGCCACCACGGGGTGGGCGGCGGCGAGCGCCCCGAACCCGCTCACGTCGTCGCGGAGCCCGGCGACCGCGTCGGCCCACTGCACCACCCGGTCGGCACCCGGGCCGTAGCCCTCGGCGAGCAGGGCGCCGCCGGCCGGCCGCAGGGCTAGGGTGGCCGGACCGTCCGGGGTGCGGGCGGCCCACCAGAACGTGCCGGCCGCGACGCGCGCGCAGGGGTCGTACGGGCTGAAGGTCAGGGCCCGGACCGACGCGGCCAGCCGGTATCCGGCGGGCGGGTGCAGCTCCCGACGCGCGGTGGGTCCGGTCCCGGTCACCCGCACATGCTGTCACGTCCCCGCCCCGTGACCGGCGACACCGCCGGGCGCACGCTCGGCCCGGTGCCGTCGCCGGTCCCGGGGCGGCGACCGGCCGCGCCGGGACCGTGACGTCAGTACGAGTAGTCCGAGTCGCCCTGCCCGGCCTTGTCGTCGGCCGGCGGGGCGACAGGCTTCGGGGTGCCCGGCGGCAGGCAACTCAGGTTCTTCCTGCCGTCCGGCGCGACCACGAACCAGGTGCCCCCGACGCCCTGGCCCTTCCACTGGCCGGGCTTCTTGTCCCCGACGTAGCGGTAGAGCGGCCAGCCGCCGAGGGTGATCTGCCGGGTGCCGTCCTGGCGGGTGACGGTGCCGACCTTGTCGTCGGAGACGCCGTTGAGCTCCGGGTCGCCGTCGGTCAGCGCCGGAGGCCACAACCGGGCGCACTTGTCGACGCAGTTCGACGAGGGCGGGTCGTTGGTGTCCTTGTCGAAGCGGTAGAGGATCCACCCGTCCTGGTCGGTGACCACGCTGCCCATCCGGGCGACCTTCCGGCCGTTGAGCTCCTCGGTCAGGTCCGCGTCGGCGGGCGGCGCGTCGGCGGCCGGGGACGGCGGGACCGAGGGCTCGGCCGCCGCGGTGGGTTCGGCGGCGGTCACGGCGACCGGGTTGGCCGCGCCCGGGTTCGCCCCCTCGTAACCGGCGGGAGCGCAGGCCGTCAACGCGACCATCGCGCTCGCCACGATGACGGTTCGCTTCATCTGTGCCACGTGCCCTCCTCGTTGATGCGGTTCACCGGTCAATACGGATAGAGAGTTGTCAAGGTTGAATGCGAAAGCGTGGTCGATGTCACGGGAATCCGTTGAACCGAAGGGGTCAGAAATCCGTTTCCCGCGACGAGTGCGGTTTCCGCCAACAGCATTCGTGGAAACGGCACGCGGAATCGGCACCGGTCGTCTAGGGCTGACCGGCGCCGATTCCGCGACGGGCGCTACATCTGCACCGTGACCAGCGGGCTCGCCACCCCGCCGGCGTCCACCGACTGCACCTGGAACTGCTTGATGTCGTCGAGCCGCGTCGACGTCGACGCCGACAGGCTCAGCTTTTCGGGGCGCGCGCTGGTGCCGTACCCGGTGCCGGGCACCGACCAGGTGGAGACCACCTCGGTGCTGTTGTTCCTCCGCACCACGACGAGCCGGCACGTCCGGGGCCCGGGCAGCTTGGCGAGGATGAAGTCCACGCCCGTGCCGAAGTCCTTCGACACGACGAAGAAGCTCGCCTCGACGCCGGTGGTCGGGTCGACGACGTTGACGGGATCGCCCTCCGGCAGCGTCCCGCCGATGTCCGGGTCGTTCGGATCGCTGGAGCGGCTGGCCGTCGGCGGGGCGACCTGCGCGGTGGCGGTCGGCTCGGCCACCACCTCGGGGGCACTGTCGCCGGCGATGCTGGCGAAGCCGAGCCCGGTCGCCCCACCGAGGACCAGCACCGCCGCCGCCGTGGCGAGCAACTGCCGGAACCGGTTGCGCCGCCGGTGGGCGCGGACCGCGACCAGCGTCCGGTCCAGCAGGGCCGGGTCGGTGCGGGTCTGCTCCAGCGCGGCCATCGTCTCGCCGTCGATGTCGGAGAGCAGGCCCACGACCGGCACCATCGTCTCCAACTCGGCGGCGCACGCCCAGCAGGTGGCGAGGTGCTCCTCGAACCGTTCCGTGTCGCGCTCGTCCAGCACGCCGAGCGCGTACGCCGCGACGTCCATGTGGTCCGCCCGGCTCATTCCGTCACCCCCCGTTCCTGCAGAGCCGTGCGCAGCGCGCGCAGCGCGTAGTAGACCCGCGACTTGGCGGTGCCGAGCGGAAGGCCCAGCTCCTCGGCCGCCTCCGGCACCGTCCGACCCCGGAAGTACGTGGCCACCAGGATCTCCCGGTGCGACTGGCTCAGCGTACGCAGCGCGTCCGCCACCGTCATCGTGCGCAGCACCCGGTCGGTGCTGTCCGCCTCCGCGAACGCCGTGAGGTCCCGGTCGTACGTCTCGGCGGGCCGGGCCTGCACGCTGCGGTGCTCGTCGATGGCGATCCGCCGGGCCACCGTGACCAGCCACGGCCGCAGCGAGCCCTGCCCCTGCACGCCCAGCCGGTGCGCGTTGCGCCAGGCCCGCAGCAGCGTCTCCTGGACGATGTCCTCCGCCCGCTGCCGGTCGCCGCCCGTGAGCCGCATGACGAATGCCAGCAGCGGCCCGGCGTGCTCGGCGTAGAGCAGCCGGATCAGTCGGTCCGAGTGACCCGCCTCGGTGGAGGGTGCCGCCTGGTGGCGCCCCGGGGCGGAGTTCGGCGTCACCGGCCCATTCTGGCGAGGCGCCTGGCGGGCGTCGACCCCGCGTGCCGCCGCGTCCGGCCGGGACTGGGACCGCGCGGACATCCAGTCCGGTCGCGCCCTGTCGCCGTGCCAACCGGCCGCCACCGCGTGCATGCAGACCTCCGGGTGTCCGATGACATCGACCGCCTCCCACGGGCACGGCCGCCCGTTGGTACGCAGCGCCCACGCCAACGGATCAACGGCACGCGGAAAAGATTCCGCTCAGCGGCGCACGGAGAAGATCCCGGGCGGCGGCGGGGTCGAGTCGGTGGCGTCGGCGTCGCGGACGACCGGCGCCCCGCCCGCGAAGCGGTCGAGTTCCCCGCCGGCCAGCACCCGGCCGGGGAACCAGTCCCCGGCGGCGCGCCGGGTCAGCTCCGGCACCGGCGGCTCGACCCGGCCGGCCACCAGCACCAGGTTGCCGTAGCGCCGCCCGCGCAGCACCGCCGCGTCGCCGACGAGGCAGGCCCGGGGCAGCACCGACCGGAGGGTGGCGACCTGCGCCCGGGCGTGGCGCAGCGGCGGGCCGTCGGCGACGTTTGCCAGGTGGAAGCCGGTGGGCCGCAGCACCCGGGCCACCTCGGCGGCGTACTCCACCGAGGTCAGGTGGGCCGGGGTGCGGGCACCGGCGAAGACGTCGGCCACCACGACGTCGTAGCTGGCGTCCCGGCTGGCGGCGAGCACCGCGCGGGCGTCGGCCACCCGCACCTTGAGTCGGGGATCCGGCTGCCACGGCAGGGCCTGGCGGACCAGCTCCACCAGCGCGCCGTCCACCTCGACCACCCGCTGGGTGGAGCCGGGCCGGGTGGCCGACACGTAGCGGGGCAGGGTCAGCGCGCCGCCGCCGAGGTGCAACACCCGCAGCGGCGCGCCGGCCGGCGCCACCAGGTCGATCGCGGCGGCGAGCCGCCGGACGTACTCGAACTCCAGGTGCGTGGGGTCGGACAGGTCCACGTGCGACTGCGGGGCGCCGTCCAGCAGCAGGGTCCACGATCCCGGCCGGTCCGGATCGGGCACCAGCTCGGCCTGGCCGGTGTCCACCCGCGCGGCCACCGTGTCGGCCGCCCGCTTGCGTCCCATCAGCGCCGTCCCCGGGCGGCGGCGGTGAGCACCCGGTGCAGCAGCCGCGCGTCGCCGAGCAGCGCCCGCAGCCGGCGCTCCAGGCCGGCGATCGGGATCAGGTTCTGTGGCGCCCGCGGGTCCTTGTAGGGGGTGGAGGCGAAGCGGGGCAGCGTGACCAGCGACAGGTCGGCCAGCCCCACCGCCTCGTCGACGCTGAGCTCGGCGGAGCACTCCATCCGGACGATGCCCGCCCACGGCGCGCCGAGGGCCACCGGCAGCCGCAGATACCACGACCAGCCGCCCCAGGCCGTGCCGAGCTTGAACACCGGGGAGCGCTCACCGGCCGCCAGCTGAGTGACCACGGCGGTCAGCCGGGCGTCCAGGTACTGACTGTGCTGGGTCTTGATGTAGCCGACCGTGCGCGGCAGCTGCCGCCGGTTGCGCAGCGGGCCGTCGACCACCAGCAGGTCGCCGTCGGTGCGGGCCGCCCCCGAGACCTCCACCTCGAGCGCGGTCAGCGGCCCCTGCACGGCGGCCGGGAGCTTGTTCAGCTCGCCCGTGCCGCTGACCCGGTGCACCGGGTAGCGGACGCTGCCGGCCACCACGTCCACCGCCGAGGGGCTGGCCGTGAACAGCCCCCGGCCGACCCGCGCGCCGGCCAGCTGCGCCGCGCCGCGCTCCAGGTCGCAGCGGACCACCCCGGCGGCGTACGACGCGGCCAGGCCCGGGAAGGAGGCCCCGTCGTCCTCGGCCGTCCACACGCTCGCGTCGATCCGGCGCACCCCGTCGACGAGCAGCACCACGTCGGGGGCCCGTACGCCGGGACGCGGCCCGATCGCCCGCCAGTCCACCGCCGGCAGTTCGGCGTCCGCGTCGACCTGGGCGCTGCTCGGCGCCGCGGGACCGCCGCCGCCCGCCGCCTCGAACGAGGCGCCGTAGGCCGGGTCCCACGCGTCGACGAAGAACCGGGGATCGGTCACCGCAGCGGACCTCCCGTCGCGCGCGCCGGGGCCCCGCTCACCGGCCGGTCCGCTCGACGCGCGCCGACCGGGCGTCCTTGCTGACCTCGAAACGGACGGGGATGCGTTCGGCCAGGGCCGGCACGTGGGTGACCACCCCGACCATCCGGTCGCCCCGGGCGGCCAGGCTCTCCAGCGTGGCGGCCACCGTGTCGAGGGTGGCCGCGTCGAGCGTGCCGAAGCCCTCGTCCAGCACGATCGACTCCAGGCTCGCCGCGGTCGTGGACAAGCCGGCGAGCTGCTCCGACAACGCCAGCGCCAGCGCCAGCGACGCCTGGAAGGTCTCGCCGCCCGACAGGGTGCGCACGCCCCGGCGCAGCCCCGCGTCGTGGTGGTCCACCACGAAGAACTCGCCCTTGTCGTGCACCAGGTCGTACTGCCCGCCGGAAAGCTCCCGCAGGATGCCCGAGGCGCCGTCGACCAGCAGGTCCAACGCCTCGGCGAGCAGCCACCGCTCGAAGTTGTTGGCCCGCAGGTGCCCCGCGAGGGCCCGCGCCACCTGCGCCTCGCGCTCGTAGCCGGCCCGCTGCTCGCGCAGGTCACCCGCCTGCTCCCGGCGCCGCTCCAGCTCGCGCAGGTCGGCCTCGGCCCGCTGGAGGGCGCGGTCGGTGGCGCGTAGCGGATCGTCGGTGGGCGGCAGCCCGGCGACGGCGAGGACGCCCGCGATGCGTTCGCCGACGCCGGCGGCCACCGCCTCGGCCTGCGCCACCGCCGCGGCCCGCCCGGCCCGCTCCGCGCGGCGGCGCGCCGCCTCCTCGCCGGCCCATCCGGTGAGGGCGGCCCACGCGGCGCCCAGGTCCTCCCGGTCCGCCGTCGGCGGCCCGAACCGGGCCAGCCCGTCGCGGGTCGCGTCGAACGCCCGCCAGGTCGCCCGCAGCCGCTCCTCGGCGGCGTCCACCGCCGCCCGCGCCCGCCGGGCGGCGTCCCGGCCGCCCCGCACCGCCGCCGCCGACTCCTCCAGCGCCCGGCGCAGCCGCGCGTGGTCGTCCAGCTCGCGGCGCAGCACCGCCGGCTCGGCGGCCCCGGCCAGCTGGTCGTCCAGCTCGGCCAGCCGGGCCTGCACCTGGTCCTGCCGGGCCCGCGCGCGCAGCAGCACCCGCTCCAGCTCCCGGGCCGCGCCGTCGCGCTCCTGCACCACGGACTGGGCGGCCTTGCTGGCGGCCCGCGCCGCCCGTCCCGCCGCCGTCGCGGCGGCCACCGCCGAGTCGGCCGGCACCGCCGGCACCGACGCGACGGTCTGCTCGCAGACCGGGCAGGCGGCCCCGGCGCGCAGGTGCGCGCGCAGCGCCACCGCCTGGTCGGTCGCCTTCGCCTCCTCGTGGGCGCGGAAGGCCGCCTCCAGCTCCGCCTCGGCCCGCTCGGCCGCCGCCCGCGCCTCGGCCAGCGCCGCCACCGCCGCGCCGTGCTCGGCCTGCGCCCCGGTCACCGCCGTGCGGACCGCCTCCGCCTCGCCGGCCAGCTTCTCCCGATCGGTGTACGCCCGCAGCAGCAGCCGCAGCGCGCTCTCGTCGCCGGCGGCGGCCAGCTCGCCGCGCAGCTTCTCCTCCCGCTCCTCGGCCAGCGACACGGCCGTCGCCGCCTCGTCCGCCCCGGCCCGCGCCGCCGCGACCGCCCGGGCCACCTCCGCCACCCCGTCCGGCGCGCGCACGGCGGCCAGCACCGCCAGGTCGGCGTCGAGCGCCGCCAGGGCCGCGCCCGCCTCCCGCGCCGTCGCCCGGGCGGCCTCCAGCTCCGGTACGGCGCCCGCCACCGCCCCGGCCAGCTCCCGCATCCGGTCGACCTGCCCGGTCGCCGCCTCCAGCGCGTCGTCGTCGACGCCGGTGAGCCCGGCGAGCGCCTGGTCGACCGCCTCCAGCTTCGCCTCGGCCTGCGCGGCCCGCGCGGTCGCCCGCTTCTGCACGTCCTCGTAGACCCCGAGGCCGAGCAGGTTGACCAGGATCTGCTGCCGGGTGGCCGGCTTGGCGTGCAGGAAGTCGGCGAACTGCCCCTGCGGCAGCACCACGCAGCTGGTGAACTGCTCGTACGGCAGCCCGACCGCCTCCAGCACCGCCTGCTCCATCTCGGCGGGGGTGCCGGCCACCACCTCGCCGAGGTCGTCGGGGCTCAGCCCGGTGTCGAGCTTGGTCACGTCGAAACCGGCCGGCATCAGCTGCAACCCGGCGTTGGCCGTCTTGACGTTGCCCCGGCCGTCCCGGCGGACCACCCGGGTCGCCACGTAGCGGGAACCGGCGGACTCGAAGACCAGCCGCACCCGCGCCTCGGTGGCCGACGGCGCCAGGGCGTTGCCCAGCCCTCGCGCCCCGCCCCAGCGGGGCACCGTGCCGTAGAGGGCGAAGCAGATGGCGTCCAGCACCGTCGACTTGCCGGAGCCGGTCGGCCCCACCAGCGCGAAGAAGTCGGCGTCGGTGAAGTCGATCGTGGTCTCGTCGCGGAAGACGGTGAAGCCTGCCATGTCCAGCCGCATCGGCCGCATCAGTGCTCGACCTCCTCGAAGAGCTCGTCGAAGAGCTCCCGCACCCCGTCGTCGGTGTGCCCCCGGCTGTCCAGGTAGTCGGCGAAGAGCTGCCGGGGCGAGCGGCCCGCCCGCTGCGCCACCCGCGTGCCGCTGCCCGGGGCGGGCAGCAGCTCCGGGTCGATCCGGATCTCCAGGGCCTGCGGGAGCAGCTCCTGGACCTCCTCGCGGAGCCCGGCGCGCGGCTGCTCCCGGACGTACACGCGCAGCCAGGCGTCCGGCACCTGCATCTCGGCGAGCTGGGCCAGGGTGCCCCGGACCGTCCGCAGCGTGGTGGCGGCGGTCACCGGCACCTCGCGGACCTGCGCCGCCGTGGTCGCGGTGACCTCGACGACGGTCACCGACGGCACGTTCTCCTGCTCGCCGAAGTCGACCGCCAGCGGGCTGCCGCTGTAGCGGATCGGGCAGGGGCCCTGCACCCGCTGCGAGCGGTGCAGGTGGCCCAGCGCCACGTAGTGCGCCGTCCCCGGGAACACCGTCGCCGGCACCGCGTAGCCCAGCACGGTGTGCGCGTCGCGCTCCCCGCCGCCCGTGGTCGCGCCCACCACGGTCAGATGGGCGGTGACCAGGTGCACCCGGTCCGGCTCGGTGAAGCTCTCGGTCAGCCGGCCCAGCACCCGGCCCAGGTGGTCGGCGTACGTCTGGGTGCTCTCGGCGGCGGTCAGTTCGTACATCTCCACGGCGCGGATGGCGTAGCGCTGGGAGAGGAACGGCAGCGCGGCCAACCGCCAGCGCTCACCGCCGGCGGTGGTGCCGTCGACGACGTGCTCGTCCGGGTTGTCCCGGACCCCGCCGCGCAGGGTGATCCCGGCGGCCTCGGCCCAGGGGCGCAGCGCGTCGAGGGCCTGGCCGTTGTCGTGGTTGCCGCCGATGGCCACCACGTCGGCGCCGGTGCGGCGCAGCGCGGTCAGGGCCCGGGTGACCAGCCGGGTGGCCTCGGGCGTCGGGGCGGCGGTGTCGTAGAGGTCACCGGCGACGATGGCCAGGTCGGGTGACTCGGCGCGGGCGACGTCGATCACGCCGGCCAGGACCCGCTTGTGCTCCTCGGCCCGCGACTGCCCCTTGAGGACCTTGCCGACGTGCCAGTCGGAGGTGTGCAGGATCTTCACGGGTGTGTCCCCCTAGAACGGGATGTCGTCGTCGGAGGTGCCGCCACCGGAGCCGACGACGGCGAACGGGTCGACGGACTGGGTGATCGACCGGAGCGTCTCGGACGGGGCGCGGCCGGCCTCGGAGACCCGGGTGGCCCAGGCCGGGAACGGGAACTCCAGGCAGAGCGGCACCGGGATGTCGGGCTGGTTGACGAACATCGTGCCCGGCTTGGCCAGCAGCGCGCGCTGCCGCTGGGCGGGCGGCAGGAAGCCGTACTCCGGGCGGGACGCCTCGGCCGGGTCGAGCCGGCCCACCACCCGGATCGCCGAGTTGGTGACGATCCGCCGCTCCACCTCGCTCGCCGTCTGCTGGGCGCCGACCAGGATCACCCCGAGCGAGCGGCCCCGCTCGGCGATGTCGAGCAGCACCTCCTTGATGGGGGAGGAGCCCTCGCGGGGGGCGTACTTGTTGAGCTCGTCGAGGACCACGAAGAGCAGCGGCTTGGCGGTGCCGGCCTTCTCCTTGCGCTCGAACTCGCTCTTGAGCGTCACGCCGACCACGAACCGCTGCGCGCGGTCCGGCAGGTTGTGCAGGTCCACCACGGTGACCTGGGCGCTCTCGGCGGTGTTGATCGAGTGCGGGCGGCGGGTGGCCAGGTCGCCCCGGATCAGCCGGGACAGGTCCTTCTTGCTGCCGATCAACCGCCGGGCGAACGCGTTGACCGTGCCCAGGCCGACGGCGCTGCCGGCCCAGTCGGAGCGGGTCTCGTCGTCGTTGAGCTGCTCGACGACGTGGTCGACCAGGTCGGCGTACGAGCCGAGCCGTATCCCGTCGATGCTGATGCCGCCGTCGGCGGGCTGCGCGTGCCGGGCCAGGTGGGCGGTGACCGAGTGCACCACCATCGTGTACTGCTGGCGTTCGTCGTCGGCGTCGGCGAACACGTAGGGCAGCAGGCGGTCGGCGCAGAACTCGCTCAGCGTCCAGTAGAAGCTGTCCACCCCGGTGAGGCGGCTGCTCACGTCGGGCGTGCCGGAGGAGTCGCCCACCCGGGGCGGGGCGTAGACCCGCACGTCCGGGAACGCGCCGGCGGCCAGGCCGAGCTTCGCGTACGCGGCGCGGGTGGGGTCGTCCAGCCGGGTGTTGGGATGGTCGAGGAAGAGCAGGTCCTCGCCCTTGACGTTGAAGATGAGCGCCTTGGCGTTGACGGCGTCGCCGCCCAGCACCCCCGAGCGGAAGACCGAGTAGAGCAGGAAGGTGGCGAAGCTCGTCTTCGTGGCGACCCCGGAGATGCCGGAGATCGACACGTGCGCGCCCCGGCTGCCGTCGAGGAAGTCGGCGTTGAGGTAGACCGGCACCCCGTCGCGGCCCATGCCCATCGGGATGCGCCGCTCCATCCGGTCGAAGTGCAGCGCCCGGGCCCGGGCGTCACCCTCGGCGCGGTGCACCACCGCACCGGGCGACGGCGGCACGTAGAGCTCCGGGTCGACGCGGGTCGTGGTGATCTCGGCGGCCTCCTGCACCTGCGCGGGCAGCGTGCCGTCGGCGATGGCGAAGACGTCGGAGTCGAACTGGGCGCCCTCGTGCCGGGCGCGGACCTGGGTGACCACCCCGGCGATCGTCACCGGCTCGCGGTCCGGCAGCTCCCGCCGGGTCACCACGACGTCGTCGAGCTGGAGGTAGCTGTCGGGGGAGACCGCGGTCCAGAACTGCAGGGGGGTGGCGTCGGCAGTGCCCAGCACCCGGCCGACCACCTCGCCCGGGCCGTCGAACCCGTCGTCAGTCATCGGGCAACTCCGGTCGGCTGGTCGTCGCGGTCGGGGCACACGCCCTGCATCCTGCCCGAGGAGTACGACACGTTGCCACGCGACGCGGCGGACGCCACCCCGCCATCGGCGCCCGTCAACCGCAGGGTGCCCGCCCGGTCACGGTCGGTCGCGGGCGTAGCGGAGCATGAGCACCCCGTCGGCGGCGGCGAGCACGTGGCGCAGCGGCAGGTGGCGTACGTCGCTGGCGTCGCCGGCGGTGATCCGCCCCGGGCCCGCCCCGGCCAGCAGCGGGGCGACGGTGAGGCAGACCTCGTCCACGAGGTCGGCGGCGGTGAGCGCGCCGAACAGTTGCGGGCCGCCCTCGCAGAGCACCTGGCCGAGGCCGCGGCGGCGCAGCTCGGCCAGGCCCGCCGCGAGGTCGACGCGGTCGTCGCCGCAGCGCACCACGTCGGCGACCCCGGTCAGGCCGGGCGGTGCCACGGCGTCGGCCCGGGTGAGCACCACGGGCCGCACCGGCGCGTCGGCGAACGCGGCCTGCGCCGGGTCGAGGTCGAGCGAGCCGGAGACGACGACCAGCGTCGGGTACTCGGCGAGGCCGTGCTCGCGGCGCCACGCCCGGCGCCGCTCGTTGAGGCGTACCGCCCGGTAGCCCTCGTGCCGCAGCGTGCCGGCGGCCACGAGCAGGGCGTCGCAGAGCATGCGCAGCAGCCCGAAGACGCGCTTGTCCGCCTCGCCGGAGAGCCCGGCGGAGTAGCCGTCGACGGAGACGCCGCCGTCCACGCTGGTCACGAAGTTCATCCGCAGGTGGGGGCGGTCGGAGCGGCCGTAGAGCGCGGTGAGCGCGGCGTCGTCCAGCGGTCGCGCCGTCGGCTGCGGCCAGAGCGCCGAAATCGGGATTCCGACGTTCATTCGCCGGCCGGACCGGTGACCGGAGGGGTGGGTCGGGGGGTACGGTGCTGGCAGTCGCACCAGTTGCGCCCCGGGCAGTCGTCGTGCCGCCTGGCCCGGCACGCTCGGCAGATCATGCCCGCAGCCTATGCCGAGGAAGGATGGGACAGCATGCCGCGTCAGATCTTCCAGCTGAAGATTTCCCTGGCCGGGATCCGGCCGCCCGTCTGGCGCAGGGTGCTCGTCCCCGGCGGCTACACCCTCGACCGGCTGCACCGGGTGGTCCAGCACGCCATGGGCTGGCGGGACTGCCACCTGCACTCGTTCGAGATCGAGGGCCGCCAGTACGGCGAGCCCGATCCCGACGGCGAGCTGGCCCTGCGCGACGAGTTGGACGTCCGCCTCGACGCGGTGCTCGGCAAGGGCAGCCGCTTCCACTACACGTACGACTTCGGCGACTGGTGGGAGCACGACCTGGTGGTGGAGGACGCCTGCACGGCCGATCCGGACGAGCGGTACCCGTCCTGCCTGGACGGCGAGCGGGCGTGCCCGCCCGAGGACGTCGGCGGCCCCGCCGGCTACCAGGCGCTGCTGGCCGCGCTGGCGGACCCGGCTCACCCCGGGCACCCGGAGGCGCGGGACCGGGTGGGCGACCGGTTCGACCCGGCCGCCTTCGACGCGGGCCGGGCCGGCATCCTGCTGCGCCGCTTCTGCTGAGCCCCTGCGCCGCCCTCGCCGCGCAACCCCCCGCCGCTGAACCGCTTCGGCTGCGGCGCGTGCCCGCCGCTTCGGCTGAGTCGTGCCGGCCGCCTCGGCTGCGGCCGCGTTCCGGTCGCACGCAGGGTGCGCGACGGGCTGCTCAACGTGTCCGTCCCCCGCGCGCGGGCGTGCTGAACCGCTTCAACGGGGCGGGTGCGCAGGTGGCGCCGCCCGGCGCGTCGGCCCGCGACGTGCGTCAGTCGGGGCGTACGCACGCGCGGTAACGATCTGGGAACGCTCCCATGGGCCTATTGACACCCCCGACACTCGCCGGCAATCTCATGGGAGCGCTCCCGCGAACGTGGCACGACTCACCCGCGCCCCGCTCCGGACGTCGACCGCCGGCCCCGACCGGTGTCGACTGCGCGCACGGCACCCCCCACCACACCCAGTCAGCCTCACCACCGAAAGAGGGGTCTCCGATGAGCCTCACCACGCGGCGCACCCGCATGGCGGCTGCCGCCCTGGCCGCGATAACCGCCATCGGCGGTCTCGCGGCCTGCGGCAAGGACGACGACGCACCAGCGGCCGGCGAGAAGCCCGCCAAGCTGGTCGTCGACACGTTCGGCGAGTTCGGTTACGACGAGATCATCAAGCAGTACGAGAAGGACACCGGCATCAAGGTCGAGCTGCGCAAGACCGCCCAGCTCGGCGAGTACCGGCCGAAGATCGTCCGGGCGCTGGCCACCGGCAAGGGCGCGGCCGACGTGGTCGCCCTGGAAGAGGGCATCCTCAACGAGTTCAAGGCCAACCCGGCCAACTGGGCCGACCTCGCTCCGCTGGTCGCCGACCACAGCAAGGACTACCTGCCCTGGAAGTGGGAGCTGGGCAAGGCGCCGGACGGCCGGCTGATCGGCCTGCCGACCGACGTCGGCAGCCTCGCCGTCTGCTACCGCCGCGACCTCTTCCAGGCGGCCAAGCTGCCGACCGAGCGGGACCAGGTCGCGGCCCTCTGGCCGGACTGGAACGCCTTCATCGAGACCGGCAAGAAGTACCGCACCGCCACCGGCAAGGGCCTGCTCGACTCGGTCACCACCGCCGCCAGCGCGGTGATGTTCCAGCAGGGTGGCGACCTGTTCTACGACAAGGACGACAACGTCATCGCGGACAAGAGCGCGGCGGTGAAGACCTCCTGGGACACCGCGGTCGCGATGGCCGACGCCAACATCACCGCCGAGACGGCCACCTGGTCGCCGGAGTGGTCGGCCGGCTTCAAGCAGGGCACCTTCGCGGCGACCTTCTGCCCGTCGTGGATGCTCGGCATCGTGGCGGACAACTCCGGCCCCGAGAACAAGGGCAAGTGGGACGTCGCCCCGGTGCCCGGCGGCGCCGGCAACTGGGGTGGCTCCTGGCTCGGCGTGCCGACCCAGAGCAAGTACCCGAAGGAGGCGGCGAAGCTCGCCGAGTACCTGACCAACGCGCAGAGCCAGGTGGCGGCGTTCAAGCTCAAGGGCCCGCTGCCGACCAACCTCGAGGCGCTGAAGAACCAGGAGTTCCTCGGCTACACCAACGAGTACTTCAACAACGCGCCGACCGGCAAGATCTTCGGTGACAGCGTCGCCAAGATCCAGCCGCTGCACCTCGGCCCGAAGCACCAGGCGGTGAAGGAGAACGCGTTCGAGCCGGCGCTGCGCTCGTACGAGCAGGGGCAGGCCACGAAGGACAAGGCCTGGGAGCAGTTCGCGAAGGACGCCAAGACGCAGGGCGCCTTCTGACCCACCTCGTCGCCAGGTGGCGTCCGGGTCGACACCCGGGCGCCACCGGCGCCGTCCCGCTTCCCTCCCGGACGCCACCGGCGCCGTCCCGTTCCGCGTAACAGCGCCTGAGCGTCGGCGCGCGCCCGCGCCGACGCCGGGAAAGGACCCCGCATGAGCCTTTCGGCCACGACGGCGCCGCCGTCGCCCGCAGCACCGCCACCCCGCCCGTCGTCGCGGCACCGGTCCCGGTCGCACTCGCTGACCCGGCTGGACCTGAAGTACTCGCCGTACCTGTACATCGCGCCGTTCTTCGTGGTCTTCGGCATCTTCGGGCTCTACCCGATGCTGCGGACCGCCTGGATGTCCCTGCACGACTGGAACCTGATCGGGGACCACACCTTCATCGGGTTCGACAACTACGTCGCCCTGGTCAAGGACGAGTACTTCTGGAACGCCACCCTCAACACCTTCGGCATCTTCCTGCTGTCGACCATCCCGCAGTTGCTGCTCGCCCTGTTCCTGGCGAACCTGCTCAACCGCACGTTCCTGCGCGCGCGCACGTTCTTCCGGCTGGCGATCTTCATGCCGAACGTGGTCTCGGTGGCCGCCGTCGCGATCGTCTTCGGCATGCTCTTCCAACGCGACTTCGGCGTGATCAACTGGCTGCTGAGCTTCGTCGGCATCGACGCGGTCGACTGGGACGCCGAGCGCTGGAGTTCGTGGAGCGCCATCGCCTCCATGGTCAACTGGCGGTGGACCGGCTACAACACCCTGATCCTGCTCGCGGGCATGCAGGCCATCCCGCGCGACCTGTACGAGGCGGCGGCGCTCGACGGCGCCAGCCAGTGGAAGCAGTTCTGGCGGATCACCCTGCCGATGCTCACGCCGACCTTCGTCTTCGTGGTGATCCTCTCCACGATCGGCGGGCTCCAGCTCTTCACCGAGCCGCTCGTCTTCGCCAACGGCAACATCATCGGCGGCGACCAGCGCGAGTTCCAGACCCTGGCCATGTACATGTACGAGCTGGGCATCGAGAACCTCAACACCGCCGGCTACGGCGCCGCGGTCGCCTGGGCGATGTTCCTGATGATCGCCCTCGTCTCGGGGATCAACTTCCTGCTCGTCCGCCGCACGGTGAAGTGAGGAACGCCCAGATGAACTCGGCATCCCGGCGCCTGTGGCGCACCAGCCCGCTGACCTACGTCGCGCTCGTCCTGGCGACGCTCTTCTCGATCTACCCGTTCTACTACATGGTGGTCATCGCCACCCGCAGCCTCGACTCGATCAACGACGTCCCGCCGCCGGTCACGCCGGCCGGGTCGTTCGGCGACAACTTCGGCCGCGTTCTCGACAACGAGGCGGCCAACTTCCTCACCGGCCTGCTCAACTCGGTGATCGTCTCCGGCATCGTGACGGTCTCCGTGGTGATCACCGGCTCGCTGGCCGGCTTCGCCTTCGCCAAGCTGCGCTTCCGGGGCCGCAACGCCCTGCTGCTGACGATCATCGTCACCATGATGATCCCGACGCAGCTCGGCCTCATCCCGCTCTGGGGCATGATCCAGGACCTCAACTGGTTCGACACCCTCTACGCGGTGACCGTGCCGTTCCTGGTCAGCGCGTTCGGCGTGTTCATGATGCGGCAGTACGCCACCCAGGCCATCTCCGACGAGCTGATCGAGGCGGGCCGGGTGGACGGGGCGAGCACCTTCCGCATCTACTGGAGCATCGTGCTGCCTGCGCTGCGGCCCGCCGCCGCCGTGCTCGGCCTGCTGACGTTCATGGAGACCTGGAACTCGTTTTTGTGGCCGTACGCGGTGCTGACCTCCGAGAACCCGACGCTCCAGGTCTCGCTGGCCTTCCTGTCGTACGCCTACTACACCGACTACTCGCAGGTGTTCGCCGCCACGGCGGTCGGCACTCTACCGTTGGTGATCGTGTTCATCGTGTTCGGCCGCCAGATCGTGGGCGGCATCATGGAAGGTGCCGTCAAGTCGTGAGCAACCCCGCCAGCCCACCTGCCGTCGGCGTCGTCGACGACCGTCCGCCGCTGACCTTCCCGCCCGGCTTCCTCTGGGGCGCGGCCACCGCCGCGTACCAGATCGAGGGCGCGGCGGCCGAGGGTGGCCGGACCCCGTCGATCTGGGACACCTTCAGCCACACCCCGGGGCGGGTGGTCGAGGGGCACACCGGTGACGTGGCCTGCGACCACTACCACCGGCTGGGCTCCGACGTCGCGCTGATGGCCGAGCTGGGGCTGAAGTCGTACCGGTTCTCGGTCTCCTGGCCGCGGGTGCAGCCGGGCGGCACCGGCCCGGCCAACGCCGAGGGGCTCGACTTCTACCGGCGGCTCGTCGACGAACTGCTGGGGCACGGGATCGAGCCGTGGCTGACCCTCTACCACTGGGACCTGCCGCAGCCGCTGGAGGACGTCGGCGGCTGGCCGGCCCGGGACACCGCCGCGCGGTTCGCCGACTACGCCACGCTGGTCGCCGACGCGCTCGGCGACCGGGTGCGCTACTGGACCACGCTGAACGAGCCGTGGTGCTCGGCGTTCCTCGGCTACGGCTCCGGGGTGCACGCGCCGGGCCGCTCGGACGGCGCGGACGCCGTACGGGCCGGGCACCACCTGATGCTCGGCCACGGCCTCGCGGTGCAGGCGCTGCGCGCGGCCCGGCCGACCGCCGAGGTCGGGGTGACGGTCAACCTCTACCCGGTCACCCCGGCCAGCGAGGCGCCCGCCGACGTCGACGCCGCGCGGCGCATCGACGGGCTGGCCAACCGCTTCTTCCTGGACCCGCTGCTGCGCGGGTCCTACCCGGCGGACCTGATGGCCGACCTCGCCAAGGTCACCGACTTCGGGCACGTGCGCGACGGGGACCTGGCGACCATCTCCACCCCGCTGGACGTGGTCGGCGTCAACTACTACAGCCGCCACGTCGTCGCCGCGCCGGACCCCGACGCCGAGCCGGAGCCGTACTGGCGGGCGCCGTCGTGCTGGCCGGGCAGCGAGGACGTCCGGTTCGTCACCCGGGGCGTGCCGGTGACCGACATGAACTGGGAGATCGACGCCCCCGGCCTGGTGGAGACGCTGCGCCGGGTGCACGAGGAGTACACCGACCTGCCGCTCTACGTCACCGAGAACGGCTCGGCCTTCGTGGACGAGGTGGTCGACGGGCAGGTCGACGACGCCGACCGGCTGGCGTACTTCGACGCCCACCTGCGCGCCGCGCACGAGGCGATCGAGGCCGGGGTGCCCCTGCGCGGGTACTTCGCCTGGTCGCTGATGGATAATTTCGAGTGGGCCTGGGGCTACACCAAGCGGTTCGGGATGGTCCACGTCGACTACGACACCCAGGTCCGCATCCCCAAGTCCAGCGCCAGGTGGTACGCCGAGGTGATCCGACGCAACGGTCTGGCCGCACAATAGGCCAGGGCCAGCCATCAACGGGCGGCCCCGGCGCCACCCCGTACGGGGTGGCGCCGGGGCCGGTCCGCCGTCGGAGGAGCAGACAATGACAACGCAGCGCACCCGGTCGCTCGGGCGCCCGACCCTCGACGCCGTCGCCGCCCGCGCCGGCGTCGGTCGCGGGACGGTCTCCCGGGTGGTCAACGGCTCACCCCAGGTGAGCCCCGAGGCGCGCGCCGCGGTGCAGCAGGCCATCGCCGAGCTGGGGTACGTGCCGAACCGGGCCGCCCGTGCCCTGGTGACCCAACGCACCGACTCGATCGCCCTGGTGGTGTCGGAATCCGGCGACCGGGTCTTCACCGAGCCGTTCTTCGCCGGCATCGTCCGGGGCGTCAGCTCGGGGCTGCTGGAGACCCCGTTGCAGCTCTGGCTGGCCATGGTGCAGTCGCCGATCGAGCGGGAGCGGGTCGAGCACCACCTGACCAACCAGCACGTCGACGGGGTCCTGCTGCTGTCGCTGCACGACTCCGACCCGCTGCCCACCCTGCTGGAGGAGCGCGGCCTGCCCACCGTGCTCGGCGGTCGCCCGGCCCGGATGCTGCAACCCGGCGCGCAGCCCGCGTACTACGTCGACGTGGACAACGTGGGCGGCGCCCGGCGGGCGGTCGAACACCTGGCCGGCCGGGGGCGGCGGCGCATCGCCACCATCGCCGGCCCGCAGGACATGGGCGCCGGCCTGGGCCGGCTGACCGGCTACAAGGAGGCCGTCAGGGCCGCCGGGGGCGGGGTCGACCCCGCCATGATCGCGTACGGCGACTTCAGCGAGGGCAGCGGGGCGGCCGGGATGCGTCGGCTGCTGGAGGACTGCCCCGACCTCGACGCCGTCTTCGTCGCCTCCGACCTGATGGCGTTCGGGGCGCTGCGCGCGCTGCGCGAGGCGGGCCGGCGGGTGCCGGAGGACGTCGCGGTGATCGGCTTCGACGATGCCCCGATCTCCCGGCAGGCCGAGCCGCCGCTGACCACGGTCTTCCAGCCGGTGGAGGAGATGGGCCGCCAGATGGCCCGCCTGCTGGTCAGCCGCATCCGCGGCGACGACCTCCCGTCCCCCCACATCCTCCTCGACACCCAGCTGATCGAACGTGCCTCCGCCTAATACTGCAACTTCGGAGCGCCTGTCTGCACTGGTAGTGGGATCTGTTGGCTCCGGCTCGGATGTTCGGCGCCAGATCGACCGGGTGCAGGGTCTGTACGGGCGGTAGCGATGTGGCGAGGAGAAGGCTTTGAGGAGTCGGCGGTCATCGCGATGATCTCCGGGGCAGCGTCAGGCTGCTGCGCGTGACGGCGAGGATGGTCAGGACGGCCAAGGCGAGCATGGCCAGGGTGATGAACCGGTGCCAGCCGGTCCAGCCGCGGATCCAGCAGTGGTCGAGGCCGACCCTGACTCTTGCGGTCTGGCGCAACTCCTCGATGCTTTAGCGGGAGCCGGCCACCCGGACCAGGGTGTGCAGCGGCATTTGCCGGGGCGACCAGCACAGGTAGAGGGACAGCTCGTCGGGGTGCGGTTGCGGCGGAGGAAGAGCCAATGAACCGGGCACCACCCGCGACGCCTTCTTCGACCCTTCCAGCGAGGAACTGGTGGCGAACCTGCTCCTCGCGGGCGCCGTAGCCGGTAGGGACATCCTCGCCGCGTACCGGTGGGCCGTCAGTCCCCGGACGACGAGCCGGCGGAGCTGCTGCGCGAGCGCGGCTACGACCTGCCCGCCGACGCGGTCGCCGGGGTGGTCAACATGCCCGACAAGACCGGGGCGGCATCCCCGCCAAACACACCGAACCCCAGCCGCTACCGGTTGAGTCGGCGCCCCCGGAGGTACTCGCACAACTTCCCGACGCTAACGGCGGCTGATTCCAGGGCATCGCCACCGGCCGGGGCGATCATGTCGAGACGAGCGACGGAGATCGCTGACGGAGCGCACTGGCGGCAGGTCCAGCTGTGGTGACGCGGTGGGTGGTCGGCGGTGGCCCCGGGCATGGGAACCATCCCACCGCCACTTCGCCTGCTTCCAGGTGTTAACCCGGTCGGCCGTGTCGTACGTTCACGACCGTCTCGCCCGAACCGCCAGGCTGATGCCGCCGAGCGGGGCCCGCAGCCATAAGCTGCGGACCCCGCTGACTGGAAAGCACGCTCGAAGCGGCGTTGCCCGTCGCGCTCAGGGCAGATCGATCAAAGCCGAGTGCCACCTTCGCGCTTTCTGGTCCCGGCGTATATCAGCCACGGAAGCAGAGCAGTTGATCCAATGAACAGGCTGGTGTCCAGAGGAAGTTTCCCTGCTACCCACAAAAGCGGAGAGAGCGCCCAGAGCAGGAAGCCAGCTACGGCCAGGCTCCAACCCGTCCTACTCACCAATATCTGCTCTTTGCGAAGTGGCATCCCGCCTCGATTCCGTAGCCAACCCAACCCGCTCTGGCACCCCAGCGGGCGATTCGCCAGCCCCACCTCGCCGCTGCGGCGCCGCCAGCTGCGCCGGCCCAGATAAAGGAAGGCCCGCTGGTGTAGGCCTTGCAACCTCTTCTAATGTCGCGGCGCATACTACGCCCGACATGGTCATGGTAGTTGTTGCGGCCACAATTACTACCTGATGTGCCCGACCTGCATCCCCACCTTGACCGGGCGCTTCGGTAGGAACTGCGCCAACCATTTCGGTAGGCATTATACGTGTTCCGCGCCTTCTTGTATTTCCGGCATACCCATCGCCAGTCGCTGCACCATCGCTTGCCATCAAGATCGAACTTGTTTGCCGGGTCGGCACAGGTGTACTCGTACCGGTTGCAGCTTCCGCCGTAGATCGGATCGACCTGGAGGAAGCGGCCGGTGACCGTGTTGTAGAGGCGTACGCCCATCAGGATGATGCCCGACGGGGTGTCAGCGGCCCGCTGCTTGGCACCGAGCCAGCCGTAGCGCTGCGTTCCGATGTCCCCGGGGTTGCGCGGCGTGCCGTACTCGTCGGCCTCGTTCGTGCGGGACAGGCCCTCGTCGTCGGCGTGGATCGTGGCGACCAGGTCGCCGTGCAGGTTGGTGATCTGCCAGTCGACCTGTGCGCTTTCGCTGTCGAAGATGCCAGCCATCGCCGACAGACCCGACACCGGCCGGGTAAATCGGTCAACCGTCTCCTGGGTCCACGACGGGCTGTCCTCGTCGCCGTCGTAGTGGTGCACCGACTGCAGGGCGGTGCCGCTGGCGTTGTCGGTCCACGAGCGGACTCGCTCACCGGTGACGTCCAGGACGTAGTCCGTCGTCCGTGTGCCCTGGGTGATCGTGTCCACCAGGTCCGTCGTGTGGTAGGCGATGGTCACGTTCCCGCCCGACGACATGGCCGTGTCGATCGCCGGCACCGTCGTCGTGCGGCCGAGGGCGTCGTACACGTAGCCGGTGGTGTTGACCCGGTCGGCCGTGTCGTACGTCCAGGTTCGCGACGACGACGCAGTCGTCGTCTGGCACGCACCGTCGGTACCCGGGCCGTAGGCGCTGGTCGTGGTGCGGTTCGCCGAGGCGCTGAAACCGTACGACCGGGTGGTGCACTGGCCGCCGATGACGTCCCGGATCGAGGTGAGCCGGCCGGCCTGGTCGTAGCTGTAACTCTGCTCCGACAGACTGGACGACCGCTCCCGCCACTGGCCGTGCGCCGACTCGACCACCGACTCGGCGTAGAGGGTGCATTCCGGCGTCGTTGCGCAACCAGGCTTGGTGTAGGTCAGCCCGATCTGCGTGCCGGTCTCGTCGGTCTCCGTGGTGACCTGCACCCCGTTCGGCCACGTCTCCGACCTCAGGGTGCCGTCGACGTCGTAGCTGCCCGAGAACGTCCCGCCCTGCGAGTCGTTGACCGAGGTCAGCAGGCCTCGCCGCTCGGTGCCGCCGTCGTAGGTGTAGGTCCGGGTGGCCTTGCCGTCGTTGCTGGTGGCCACCCGGCCGAGCAGGTCGTACGTGGTGGTGGAGGTGGTCCCGTCCGCGTCGGTGTAGGACGTCTGCCGGCCCAGGCCGTCGTAGCCCTTCACCACCTGCGCGGTGGCCAGCCCACCGACCACCGACTGCACGCGCAGCAACCGCCCGGTCGCCTGCTCGTAGACGTTGCGGCTGATCGGCACCGCGGTGCCGAGCCCCGACGCCGCCACGCTGGTCTCGTACGCCCGGCCAGCACTGTCGTACGTCGTGGTGGTCGTGCGCAGCGTCCCGGTGCTGGTCTTCTCCGTGACCACCCGTGCCTGGTTGTGCATGTCGTAGGTGGTCACCGTCACCGGCAGCTCCGGCCCGCTGGCGGCCTGCCCGCCCGGCTGCACCCGGCAGGGCAGGTTCGCCCATTCCGGCCGCAGGTCACACTCGGCGTACCCGGAACCGGAGGTGGCCCGGTAGTAGATCGTCTTCCGGGTCGCCGGCGTGGTGGTGCTGGTGCCACCGGCTGGCGCGGTCGTCGAGGTGACCAGCCCGGTGATCGGGTCGTACGCCGTGCGGGTGGTCTGGGCGAGACCAGCCGGATCCACCGTCACCACAGTCGGCTGGCGCAAACCCCAGTCGTACGCAGTGGTGGTGGTCCGGATGTCCTGATCGCTCTCGACGCCGCCCGTGTCCCAGATACGGACGCCGACGTCCTGTTTGGTGATCAGGTTGTACGGGCCGCCGGTGGTAGGCGCCCCCTGATCGTAGGTGTTCATGGTGTGCTGGCGTCCACGCACCACGATGCCGGTGGGCAGCATGACGTCGTGCTCCGGCTCCTGGGTGCTGGTGAGTCGCTGCCCGTCGGGAGAGTAGACGTTCAACGTGGAGCGGGCGCGGGCCAGCATGCTCTCCGCCGTCGCGTCGTCGGTGGAGCTGGCTTCGAGCGCGCGCGCCCGGTTACCGGCGGTCAGGGTCCGCACCGTGTTGCCCCACTGGTCGTACCAGGTGGCGCTGATGTGTCCGCCCGGAGTGGCGGTGTTGACCTCCCGGGCGTTGGCGTCCAGATAGGTGACGGTGGCCCGCTCGTACGAGGAGGGCAGCGTGCCGGTGGACGGGTTACCGGTGGGCACCTGGCTGGCTGGGAAGACGGCCGTGGCGTCGGTCGGTGCCTCGGTCTGCGCCCACCGGTTCGTCTGCGCCGGGGACAGGTCGTAGGCCGCGCCCGTACCCGACACCGGCACCTTGTAGACCACCGTCTGGGTGGCGGTTCCGGCGGTCAGCGCCGAGCGGGTCACCTTGTGCAGTCGGCCCGCTCCCGGGTCACCGGGAATGGTGGTGTAGCTGAGCTGCCACGGCTCCTCCGCGACCGGCTTGATGACGCTGAGGACGCCGTCCTCGGTGTAGTCGTAGGTCTCCCGGAGCTGCCGCGTGGTGCCGGCGTCGTTCCAGTCGAGCCTCGGATCCCACACCGCCCGCAGCCGGCCCGCGTTGTCGTAGACGTAGCGGGCCATCGGCACCGTCCGCATCGCCGGAGTCGCCAGGTCCGGGTCCCACGCGGTGAAGGAGATCTCCTTCACGCGTCCCACGCGGTCGCCCCACTGGGCTTCGGCGGTGCCGGTCGCCGTGGTGGTCGTGGCGTAGGTGAGCGTCAGCGCCCGGCAGCCCCGAGTGAGGGTGGCGCAGTTCACCCCGTCGGCGACGGGTGCCAGCATCCGGGTCGGCCGGACCACCTCCTTGCCGTCAACGGTGGCCTTCTCCCAGCTCAACGTGGTCGTCTGGTTGCTGCCCGGTACGGTCACCGACGTCGGGAAGTACTTCCCCGCAGCGGTCCCGGTGACCCGGGTGAACAGCACCGTGTTGCCGTCCTCGTCGGTCAGCGCGTACGAGTCGCCGGTGGCGTTGTAGGTCAGCTTGACGAACTCCATCCCGATCTCGGGATCGAAGACGGTGGCGGTGCGCTTGGTGAAGCCGATCGTGTCGCCCTCCGGCAGACCGACCTGCACCAGCGAGCCGTACACGGTCAGCGACGTGTAGGGCGACTCGGCCTCCTCGACCACGGCGCCGGACACCCAGCCGGGCCCGAACATGTTCGCCGCGTCCGTCTCGGCCGCCCGCCGCGTGTTGTACGAGCGGGTGATGGTCAGGTCGCTGCCGAACGAGTCGACGGAGACGTCGGTGTCGGACACCGTGTAGTTGCCGGTGATGAGGTTGACCGAGCCCGGTCCGATCTCCTCCGCCGCCGCCGACGCCTGGTCCCGGTCGAAGCTGAACTTGACCGTACTGGCGGTACCGCCGGTTCCGCCGGTGAAGGTGCCTCGCACCTGCAGGGGGCCATTGCGGGGGATCGACTCGGTGTCAGCGGCGGCCAAGGTGGCCTCGACGTCCCAGTTCAGCTTCGGGAACGCCCCGCCGCCACTGGTCGCCAGCGGCCAGGTGACGGCACCACCGCCCGCCGCAACAGTCACGTGGCCGGTCGGGATGGTGGCCCACGCGTCGGCGTCACCGCGCCGCCACTGGTAGGTGACACCCGTGACCGTCGACTGCCCCACCCCGGTGATCGCGACCTTCGCCGCCGTGATGTCACCCTCCTTCGGCGAGGTCACCGCGCCGGAGCCGACATTGAACGTGTACGTCCGGATCGCCGACTGGTTACCCGCCCGGTCCCGCGAGCGCACGTACAGCGTCTGCGGCCCGTCCGCGGTGGGAGTGATCGAGACGGTGGCAGCACCGCCGAGGCTGGCCGCGTTGACCGTCTGGTTCGGCGGGTTGACGTTCAAGCCGTACTCGTAGGCCGACACGTCGGCCACACCCGAGGCGCCGAGGGTGAAGCTACCGGCGGTTCCCGCCGCTCCGGCCCACTGACCCGCCGGGTAAGTCGTCGACGACACCGTCGGCATCGCCGACGGAGCCGTGGTGTCCACGATCATCGCGCAGTAACTCGACCAGGCGCCGTTGGCGAGGCCGTCGTTGCCACGCACCCGCCACGAGTAGGTGCCGCCCTCGTTGAAGGCTCCGGCCGGCACCGACGTCGCGAGCCAGGACCCCGATGCGCCGGGACCGACCGTCGTGCCGCCGATCCGCGTACCACCGCCGGTCAGCCACTCGAACTCGGCCCGCACCTGCGAGCCCTCGGCATCGCTGATCTGCGCCCGCAACTGCGGCGTCTTCGTGTTGACATAGGGGGTGCTGGACCCTGTTGCGCAGGGCAGCGACGGCACCGTCGCCCGCGCCGTCACCGTCGGCAGGGACTGATAGGTCAACTTGACGTACGGGGCGTTCGCGCCCTCCGACGAGTGGAACCTCTTCCATCCGTAGCTGTCCGTCTCCGACGTCGCCCGCAGACCGATGGTCACCGTGCAACACGTCGCACCGGTGGCGTGATCGACGAACGCACCCGTCGCGGACGAGTTCACCCAGCCGCCAGCGCAACCGCTGTTGTAGCCCCTCGTCTGCGAGCTGTAACCGAGCAGCCCTCGCCACTCCGGCTGGTTGGTCCACCGCGTCGCCGTGCCAGCCGCCAACGTCTTCCACGTCTCCCACTGCCGCGCGCTGCACGAGTACGAGTAGTGGTTCCACAAGTAGATCGTCGCGGCTTGGACGTGCTTGCCCTGCAGCCAGGTCAGGTCACCGAAACGCACGAACGACCGGGCCTTCAACGCCCCACCGTTGGACGTGCCCAGCTTCAGCTCCGTCGCCGCCGACTGATCCGAGGTGTAGTCAGTCTGCACGAACGCGTCGAAGTTCGGGCTCAGATTCACCGCCGGATCGATGGTGACTGGAAAGACCGTCTTCGGGTCGGTCAACCACTCCTCGTCCGGAGTCAGGGTCAACGCCAACCGGCCAGCCTTCGCCGCGCCCAGCTTCTTGCCGACCTTGGCCACCCGTACCCGCTCACCCGACGGCTGGTCGATCTGCGCGTCCCACATCAGCGGCTCCGGAGAGACCCCGACAGTGGCGCCGCGCTTGTCGCGGATCTCGAACCCGCCCCGCCCGTCCTCGACGACGCTCAGGCCCACGCCACGCAGAGGCAACGACACGTTACGCACCTGGGCCGCCGCCGCCCGGTCCTTGACGACCAGGAACTGCTCGAACCCGGTACGGGTCGACTCCACCACCAGATCGACACCCGGACGCACCTCCGCGTACGTCGCCCGAGTCCCCTCGACCGTCGGCACCGGCAGCGCACCGGACCAACCCAGCGACACCCGCTCGTCCGAGCTTCCCACGGTCACCAGGTCGTGCTCGCCGGAGCTCGCGGGGCCGGACAACCGCAGCCCGGCCGGGTGCGACCTGGCCGCCACCGAGCCGTCAGGCTGCGGCGCGAGAGTAAAGTCGACTGCCGTCCATGCCTGCGTTCGTTCGTTGCGGATGCGAACGGGACCGGCGTGGACCTCCGCCTCCACCCGGCCTTCCGGCAACGCCCAGAACTCCGACGTCTCCGACGTCATCCCCGTGATGCGAACCCGCTTGCCCGTCAACCGGGCCGTCGCCACCGCAGCCGCCTCATCCGGCCGCTCCAACACCTGCGGACCCGGCGCCGCCTGCTGAACGGGCGCCGGTGGAGCGGCCTCTGCCGGCTCGACCCGCACCCAGTCCGCCATCGTAGCGACCAACACCGCGGACATCCCGACCGCCGTCACACGGCCCAGCCGGCCGCGCGACAACCGGGGAATTCCCGATCTGCTCCCCCATAACGTCCTACCTGGTTCCACTGACCCCTCCTTCGGAAAGTAGCGATCAGGTAACAGGATGCAATTGCGACGATCATCGGCCGATCGGCCGTCGATCCAAGCCGAACGATGGTTGCGCCCTCTGTGGAAGTTCCACGGGGGACAGCGAACGTTCCCTGGCCTGCGCAGACGCGAGCAGAGGCAGGCAGGCAGTGAAGTAAATCACTGCGTCGATTCACGTCGCATGAGGTGGGTCGGTATTGCGGTGGGCGGGTGAGGCGTCCGGGTCAGCTGATCCGGGCGTAGCGTTTGACGGTGTTGAGGCCAGGGCTGAGCGGCGGGCGCGTTCCAGCAGGCCGACGCCTCTCGAGCAGGTCGTGGACCTGCTGCCACCGCTGCCGGGTGGTCACGGCTCGCGTGCCCTCCTCGGGCGGCGGGCCACCTTCAACCCATCGGCAAGGGCGCGGCGACCGCTTCGACGTGGGCGCGGGCGGAGTCCCGACATGCCACCTCGACGCCGGGATGCTCACGCAGCAATCTCTGCGGCGTTGTGGCCTTGCGACCCATCCCAGGCACCTGGGGCACCCGCCGCTCGGGCAGCGGTGTCCGCAGCAGCGCCCGCAGGGCCCGGGCTGATCCTGTAGTTGTCGTGACCCCGCCCGGCGTGTCATGACAACAACTTTGAGTTCGACGAGTCCGGCGAGGGTGGGCTGGGTCAGTTCGACCAGCGGCGCAGTTCGCGCTTCGCCAGCGAGGAGCGGTGGACCTCGTCGGGGCCGTCGGCCAGGCGCAGGGTGCGCGACTGCGCCCAGAGGGCGGCAAGCGGGGTGTCCTGGCTGACGCCGGCCCCGCCGTACGCCTGGATGGCCTTGTCGATCACCCACTCGGCCATGGCGGGAGTGGCGATCTTGATGGCCTGGATCTCGGTGTGCGCGCCCTTGTTGCCGACCGTGTCCATCAACCAGGCGGTCTTGAGCACCAGCAGCCGGGCCTGCTCGATGCGCACCCGGGACTCGGCGATCCACTCGCGCACCACGCCCTGCTCGGCGAGCGGCCGGCCGAACGCGACCCGCTCGAGTGCCCGCCGGCAGAGCAGCTCCAGGGCCCGTTCCGCCATGCCGATCAGCCGCATGCAGTGGTGGATCCGGCCGGGACCGAGGCGGGCCTGGGCGATCGCGAAGCCGGCGCCCTCCGCCCCGACCAGGTTCTCCACCGGTACGCGGACGTCGGTGAAGTCGACCTCAGCGTGGCCGCCGTGCGAGGCGTCGCTGTAGCCGAACACCGTCATGCCCCGGCGCACCGTGACGCCGGGAGTGTCCCGGGGCACCAGGATCATGCTCTGCTGGCGGTGCCGGTCGGCCTCCGGGTCGGTCTTGCCCATCACGATGAAGATCTCGCAGCGCGGGTCCATCGCCCCCGACGACCACCACTTGCGCCCGTTGATGACGTAGTGGTCGCCGTCGCGGGTGATCCGGGTGGCGATGTTGGTCGCGTCCGAGGACGCCACCTCCGGCTCGGTCATGCAGAACGCGGAGCGGATCTCGCCCTCCAGCAGTGGGCGCAGCCAGCGCTCCTGCTGCTGCGGCGAGCCGAACTCGGCGAGCAGCTCCATGTTGCCGGTGTCGGGCGCGGCGCAGTTGAGCGCCTCCGGGGCCAGGTGCGGGCTGCGCCCGGTCAGCTCGGCCAGCGGGGCGTACTGGAGGTTGGTCAGGCCGGCGCCGTGGCGCGGGTCGGGGAGGAAGAGGTTCCACAGGCCGCGCTTGCGCGCCTCGGCCTTCAGCTCGGCCATCACCGGGGGCCGGGCCCACGGGTCGCCGGCGGCGGCCACCTGCGCGGCGTGCACCGGCTCGGCCGGGTACACGTGCTCGTCCAGGAACGCGGTCAGCTCGGCCCGCAGCTGCTCGGTGCGGGTGTCGTAGGCGAAGTCCATCAACGCTCCCTGGCGGCGGTCAGCCCGTGTTCGACCAGCGGTGCCACCATGTCGCCGATCCGGTCGAAGCCCTCGCCGAGCGTCTGCCCGAGCGTGTGCCGGTAGTGGATGCCCTCGCAGATCACCGCGAGCTTGAAGCAGCCGAGCGCGACGTGCCAGTGCAGCGGCCCGACGTCGACGTCGCCGCGCCCGGCGTACCGCTCGATCAGCTCCGTCCCGGTGGGGAACCCGGCGCGCGGCCCGAGCCCGTCGGCGACCGGGTTGCCGGCGGCCGATTCGCTGCCGCCGAGCACGTCCCAGTAGGTCAGCAGCAGCCCGAGGTCGGCCAGCGGGTCGCCGAGGGTGGCCATCTCCCAGTCGAGCACGGCCCGTACGGCCACCGGGTCGACGGTGGCGAGCAGGTTGTCCAGCCGGTAGTCGCCGTGCACGATCCGGCCGGCGTTGGCGCCCTCCGGCACGGTGCCGGCGAGCAGGTCCCGCAGCTCCTCGATGCCGGGCAGCGGCCGGCTGCGGGACCGGTCGAGCTGGCCGGCCCACCGGCGGACCTGCCGCGCGAGGTAGCCCTCCGGGCGGCCGAAGTCGCCCAGCCCGACCGAGGCGGGCTCGACCGCGTGCAGCGCGGCGAGGGTGTCCATCATCGCCAGCGCCAGCTCGCGCCGCTGGTCATCCGTGAGCGGGTCGGTCTGGGCGCGGGTGCGCAACACCTCGCCGTGCACCCGCTCCATCAGGTAGAAGGGCGCGCCGATCACCTCGACGTCCTCGCAGAGCAGCAGCGCGGCGGGCACCGGCACGTCGGTCGGCGCCAGCGCGGAGATCACCCGGTACTCCCGGGCCATGTCGTGCGCGGTGGCCAGCACGTGCCCGAGCGGCGGGCGGCGCAGCACGACCTCGTGCCCGCCGGCGTGCAACAGGTAGGTCAGGTTGGACTTGCCGCCGGCGATCAGCCGGGCCCGCAGCGGACCGTCAGCCAGCTCGGGCCGGTGCCGGGCCAGGTGGGCGGCGAGCCGGTCGAGATCCAGCCCGCGAGGGGAGGCGGCGGCGGGGCTGCCGCCCGGCCCGTGCGCGTCGACGGCCGGCTCGGTCATCCGATTAGTTGATGGCAGCTCCGCCATGTTGTCAAGGCCAGAGTTGACCCTCGGGACATGCCGCGGCAACAGGGGCGAAACGGCCACGGGCCAGGCTGGGGCCCAGCCTGCCGGCCAGCGGTGCCGGCCCGCCGAGCGGAGGGGTTCAGACATGTTGCTGCGAGTTCGGGTCACCCTGCCGGACCGTCCGGGCACGCTCGGCCAGGTGGCGCGCACCATGGGCGTGTCCGGCGCCGACATCGTCCAGGTGGTCGTCCTGGAGCGGCTCGGCGGGCGGGCGGTGGACGACTTCACCGTGGTCTGGCCGGGCGCGGCGCGGGTCGAGCGGCTACTCGCCGGGCTGGCGGCGATCCCCGGCGTCCGGGTGGACGGGGTGTGGCGGGCCATCGGCGCGCCCACCACCTCCGGGCAGGACGCCGAGCTGCTGGCCCAGGTCGCGGCCAACCCGGTCGACGGCGTCGCCACGCTGGTCGACGCCGTTCCCGGCCTCCTCGCCGCCGACTGGGCGGTCGCCGCCGTGGTGCCGCTGGACTGGGCCGCCCGGACCGGCGCCGCCGGGGAGGCGACCGTCGGGTACGCGAGCTGGCGCGCGCCCGTACCGCCGCCGCTGCCGGAGGTGACTCCGCTGCGGGCCCGGGCGATCAGCACGCCCGGCGACGCGCACGTCGCGGTCGCGCCGTTCGGCCGGGCCGGCCTGGTGCTGGTGGTGGCCCGGGAGTGCGCCGGTACGCCGGCCGCGGCGGCGTTCCACGCCACGGAGGTGGACCGGCTGGCGCAGCTCGTCCGGGCCGCCGCGGTGATCCTCGGCGACCGGCTCGACCTGGTCGGGGCGCCGCCGGTGGCCGCGAAGCCCTGAGTCGGCCTTTCACGTCTCTGCGCCGGCCCGGCTTGGACGTCTGCGCCGGCCCGGCGGGGGCCTCTGAGCCGGCCCGGCGGCCGGCACTGTGGCGCAGGTCGCGCGACGGAAGCGGAGCCGTCACCCCCGGGCAACCGGCCCGCAACAGCCACCGACGAGGGTCGTAGGCGGAAGGGAGCGAACCATGACGCTGTGGCGGATCCGGGCGACCGTGGACGACCGGCCGGGCTACCTGTCGGTGCTCACGGCCAGCCTGGCGTTGCGGGGGGTCAACATCCTCGCCGTGCAGGTGCACACCACCGAGCGGGGTGCGGTCGACGACTTCCTGGTCGACGCGCCGGACACGCTCGACGAGGCCGGCCTCGTCGCCGCCGTCGAGCGGGGGCGGGGCCGGGACTGCTGGGTGGCGCGCAGCGAGGCGCGCGGACTCGCCGATCAGCCCACCCGGGCGCTCGGCCTGGCCACCCGCCTGGTGCGGGATCCCGACGCGGCCGGGGAGGCGCTGCGCGCCCTGCTCGGCGCGGACACGGTCACCTGGCGACCGTCGCCCGCCGGCGCCGGCTGCGGGATCGCCGACACGACCATGCTGCTGGAGGATCCGGCCGGCGGGTCGTTCGCGCTGCGCCGCGCCGCGCCGGGCTTCACCCCGGCCGAGTACGCCCGCGCGCAGGCCCTGGTCGAGCTGTCGGCCGCCGTCGCGCGCCGAGCCGCCGAGCAGGTCACCCTGGTCCTGCCCGACGGCGCCGAGGCGACCGTACGGCCGGCCGTCGCCGACGACCTGCCCGGCGTGGTCGAGTTGCACGAGGGCTGCTCGGCGCAGAGCCGGCACCGGCGTTACCTCGGCGGAACGGGGACGCCGGCCCCGGACCGGCTGCGCCGGCTGCTGGAGCCGGCCCGGGGCGTGACCCTGCTCGCCACGGCGGGCGGCGACGCCGGGGAGGCGGAGTCGGTCGTGGCGATGGCGAACCTGCTCGCCGAGGGCGACGAGGCCGAGGTGGCGCTGCTGGTCCGCGACGACTGGCAGCGGCGGGGCCTCGGCTCGGCCCTGCTGCGCCGACTGGTCCGGCACGCCGAGCAGGCCGGCTACGTGGCCCTGGTGCTGCACGTCCACGCCGAGAACGCCCCGATGCTGCGCACCGTGCGGCGGCTCGGCCGGCCCGCGCCGGCCGAGCGGGACGGCGGCCTGGTGACCCTCACCGTTCCGCTGGTCGAGGGCGCGTCCGCCCGGCACGGCTGAGGCGTCGCCTGCGGGCACGGGAGCTGCCCGGCGGCGCGGCGGGCGGGCGGATGCCGGCTGGTCGCGCCGTGGGTGTCAGGAAGGGCACCCTGCAATCGCCATGCGTTAACAGGGTGCCCTTCCTTGCACCTCAGGTCGTCGGGTAGCTGTTGTAGTCGGGGAAGTTGCCGTAGAGGCGGCCGTCGCCGCCCTGGGTCACCGCGTGCACCAGCAGGTCGCCACCGACGAAGGCGCCCTTCCAGGACGCGCCCCGGCCGCCGAACGGCTCGTCCCGGTCGCCCCGGGAGCGCGGCTTGTTGATGCCCACCTTGAACGCCTGGAGGTCGACCGCGAGCTTGCCGGCCAGCTCCTCGTCGTCGCAGGCCAGCGAGGCGACCAGCGCGCCGTTCGAGGCGTTCATCGCGGCCAGCAGCTCGTCGGTGGTGTCCACCACGACGATGGTGTCGACCGGGCCGAACGGCTCGGCGTGCATGAGCCGGGACCGGCCGGGCGGGGCCAGCAGCACGGCCGGCGCCACGTACGCGGAGGTGTCCTGCCCGTCGAGGAACGGCGCGCCGGTGAGCTTGCCCCGGTGCAGCGGTACGGCGCCGCCGCGTACCGCCTCGTCGACCTTGCGGCGCAGCTCGTCGGCCTTGGCGGCGCTGATCAGCGGGCCGAAGTCCAGCTCGGGCAGCGGGTCGCCGGCGGTCCAGTCGTCGCCGACGGCGAGCGGGTGCCCGAACCGGACGGAGCGGACGACCGGCAGGTACATGTCGAGGAACTCGTCGACGAGGTCCCGCTGGACCACGAAGCGCGGGTACGCGGTGCAGCGCTGCTTGCCGTACTCGAAGCCCTTCTTGAGGTGCCCGGCGAGCAGGTCCCACTGGGAGAAGTTCCAGATGCCCCAGGCGTTGAGGCCCTCCTGCTCGATGAAGTGCCGCTTGTCGGAGTCGAGCAGCGCGGCGGCGACCTTGCCGCCGTTGGAGCGCCCGCCGACGAACGCCACCGCGCCGATCTCCGGCGCCCGGACGAGCACCTCGGACAGCTCCTCGCCGCCGCCGGAGACCAGGGTGGCGGGCAGCCCGGCCCGGCGCATCAGCGCGTGCGCGACGGTGAGGCAGACCGCCCCGCCCTGCGAGGGGGTCTTGGCGATGACCGCGTTGCCGGCGAGCAGCTGCACCAGCTCGGCGTGCACGAGCACGCTCATCGGGTAGTTCCACGACGCGATGTTGCTGACCGGCCCCGGCAGCGGCTCCCGGCCGTCGGCGAGCATCCGGTCGATCTCGTCGACGTACCAGCGGACGCCGTCGAGCGCCCGGTCCACGTCGGCGCAGGCCAGCCGCCACGGCTTGCCGATCTCCCAGACCAGCAGGAGGGCGAGCAGGTCGCGGTGGGCGGTGAGTGCGTCCAGGGCGTCGGTGACCCGGGCCTTGCGGTCGGCGAGCGGGGTGTCGGCCCAGGCGCGGTGCGCGGCGGCGGCGTGCGCGACCGCGGCGCGGGCGGACTCCGCGTCGAGGCGGGCCAGGTTGACCAGCACGGTGTTGTCCACCGGCGTACGGACGGGGCTGGGGGTGCCCACCGCGTGCCAGTCGCCGCGGACGAGGTTGTGCAGGGTGGTGACACCGTCGACCGGGGAGCCGAACGCCTCGGGCGCGGCGGCCACCGCGCGGGCGAGGGTGTCGGACCAGGCGGTGCCGTCGGCGAGTCGTAGAGCCATCGCGATCTCCTCAGGTTGGCCGGGGGAGCGGCAACGTCGATGGCACCGCTGGTGTGGGCGTACTGTCGCGCGCCGGAAAGGGGCGGGCAACAGTACGTTCGTATGCCGGAACGCCCGGCCCGTCGCCCGCCCGGCCGCGACGCGCGTCTTCGCCCGCCCGTCCCGGCGATGACCTGCCCGTACGCCATGATTTGATCCATCAATATCGATGGTGTGACGTACGTCCGGTGTGCAGGTAAGGGCTTTCCTGTCACCGCCCCTGCGCGGGTGCGCCGCGAGCGCGCCGCGGGCGTCTTCACAAACCGGCGACCGCCGCATTACATTGTCGGTCATCCATGGGAGCGCTCCCGGGCCCGTGGCCGCACCCCCCACCACCTTCGCCGGCACGCTCCGACCACCATCCCGCGCGCCGTCCCCGGTGCCGCCGGCGACGCCACCGACAGGAGCCCCGTCATGCGTCACCCGAGACGTCCGCGCCGGCCGGGCGAGCAGCCCTGGCTGCCCCGCCTGCTGGCCGCCGGCAGCGCCCTCGCCGCCGGCCTCGCCCTCGCCGTCACCGCCCCGGCGTCCGCCTCCGCCGCGACGCCCGCCGCCGGGGGCGCCACGCGGCCCGCGCCAGTCGCCGCCGCAGCGCCCGCCGCCGCCTTCAACTACGCCGAGGCGTTGCAGAAGTCGCTCTACTTCTACGAGGCGCAGCAGTCCGGCCCGCTGCCGGACTGGAACCGGGTCTCCTGGCGCGGCGACTCCGCGCTCACCGACGGCGCCGACGTCGGGCTCGACCTCACCGGCGGCTGGTACGACGCCGGCGACCACGTCAAGTTCGGCTTCCCGATGGCGTTCAGCGCCACCATGCTCGCCTGGGGCGCCGTCGAGTACCGCGCCGGCTACGTCGCCTCCGGCCAGCTGCCGCACCTGCTCAACAACCTGCGCTTCGTCAACGACTACTTCATCAAGGCGCACCCGGCCCCCAACGTCCTCTACGGACAGGTCGGCAAGGGCGACGACGACCACAAGTGGTGGGGCCCGGCCGAGGTGATGCAGATGGCGCGGCCCGCGTACAAGATCGACGCGAGCTGCGGCGGCGCGGACCTGGCGGGGGAGACGGCGGCGGCGATGGCCGCGTCGTCGATGGTCTTCCGGCCCACCGACGCCGCCTACGCCGACAAGCTGCTCGGGCACGCCAGGCAGCTCCACACGTTCGCCGACACGGTGCGCAAGAGCTACCACGAGTGCATCACCGACGCGACCAGCTTCTACCGCTCCTGGAGCGGCTGGCAGGACGAGCTGGTCTGGTCGGCGATCTGGCTGCACCGGGCCACCGGCGAGGCCGCCTACCTCGCCAAGGCCGAGAGCGAGTACGACAAGCTCGGCACCGAGAACCAGAGCACCACCCGCTCCTACAAGTGGACCATCGCCTGGGACAACAAGCAGTTCGGGGCGTACGTGCTGCTGGCCAACCTGACCGGCAAGCAGAAGTACGTCGACGACGCCAACCGCTGGCTCGACTACTGGACCGTCGGCGTCAACGGGCAGCGGGTGCCGTACTCGCCCGGCGGGATGGCCGTGCTCGACTCGTGGGGCGCGCTGCGCTACGCGGCGAACACGTCCTTCGCGGCCCTCGTCTACAGCGACAAGACCACCGACGCCACCCGCAAGGCCCGCTACAAGGACTTCGCCGTCCGGCAGATCAACTACGCGCTCGGTGACAACCCGCGCGCCTCCAGCTACGTCATCGGGTTCGGGGCCAACTCCCCGAAGAACCCGCACCACCGCACCGCGCACGGCTCCTGGTGGGACAGCCAGACGGTGCCCGTCGAGACCCGGCACACCCTCTACGGCGCGCTGGTCGGCGGCCCGTCGGCGGCCAACGACGCGTACACCGACAACCGGTCGGACTACGTGATGAACGAGGTCGCCACCGACTACAACGCCGGCTTCAGCTCCGCGCTGGCCCGGCTCGCCCAGGAGTACGGCGGCACCCCGCTCGCCGGCTTCCCCCGCGCCGAGACGCCGGACATCGACGAGCTGACCGTGGAGACCACGGTGATGCAGGCCGAGCCGCGCGCCACCGGCCTCAAGACCATGATCTACAACAAGTCGGCGTTCCCGGCCCGCGCCCTGACCGACGGCAAGTTCCGCTACTACTTCCGCCCCGACGGCACCGGCCCCGTCACGGTCACCCCCGGCTACACCCAGGGCTGCCCGTCGCCGGCTACGGCCAAGCAGTTCTCCGGCGACATCTGGTACGTCGAGGTGGACTGCACCGGGCACACCATCGCGCCCGCCGGGCAGTCGCAGCACCGGATGGAGGTGCAGTTCAAGATCGGCGTACCCGAGGGCGGCACCTGGGACCCGACGAACGACCCGTCGTACCAGGCGACGGCCGGGCCGAACCGGAAGGTCACCCTCTACTCCGGCGGCACCCGGATCTGGGGCGAGGAGCCCGGGCCGGCCACCCCGGACACCACCGCGCCGACCACCCCCGGCACCCCCGTCGCCTCGGCCGTCACCGCGACCGGGCTGACCCTGACCTGGCCCGCGTCCACCGACGCCGGCGGCAGCGGGCTGGCCGGCTACGAGGTCACCCAGGCACAGGTCGGCAGCGACGCGCTCGTCCTGCTCAATTCGACCACGAACACCCTGGCCGTGACCCGGCTGCTGCCCGAGCGGACGTACCGCTTCACGGTGCGGGCCCGCGACGGCGCCGGCAACCGCTCGACCGCCTCGCCCGTGGCCGAGGTGACCACGCCCGCTGCCCCGGCCCCCGACACCGTCGCGCCGACCCGCCCCGGCACCCCGACCGCCTCGGCGGTCACCGCCACCGGGCTCACCCTGAACTGGGCCGCGTCGACCGACAACGTCGGCGTCACCGGGTACCGGGTCTACCGCGAGGCCGGCGCGACGGACGCGCTGGTCGGCTCGCCCACCGGCACCACCGTGGCGGTGACCGGGCTGACGGCCGCGACCGCGTACCAGTTCTACGTGGTGGCCGTGGACGCGGCCGGCAACGCCTCGACGGCGTCCGCGCCGGTCGCCGTCACCACCGCCGACCCGCCCGCGTCCGGCGGCTGCGCCGTGACCTGGACGACCAGCGGCTGGGACAGCGGCTTCACCGCGAACGTCACCCTCACCAACACGGGCACCACCGCGATCGACGGCTGGACGCTCGCCTTCACCTTCCCTCACGCCGGCCAGAAGGTCGGCCAGGGCTGGTCGGCGACGTGGACCCAGACCGGCGCCGCGGTCACCGCCACCAGCCTCTCCTACAACGGCCGGCTCGCGCCGGGCGCGTCGACCAGCTTCGGCTTCAACGGCACCCACACCGGATCGAACCCGAAGCCCACCGCCTTCACCCTCAACGGCACCCCCTGCACCATCTCCTGACGCACCACCCCTCCGATGCCGCTGTCCGCGCCACCACCGATGGCGCGGACACCACAGGCGGGCTGGCGCGGACGTAACCGTCCGCGCCAACCGGAATCTTGGACAGTTGCCGTTCCCCGTGAACGGCAACTGCCCAAGATTCACGCCTCGGGGCGCCAGCCGGCCGCCGTCAGGGCGCGGCGGAGGGAGTCGGCCACCTCGTCGGGGCGGGCGCGGATCAGCCACGCCGGGAAGCGCAGGATGCGGTCCCCCGAGGTCCAGACGTCGTTCTGGCGACGCATGTCGGCCGCCCAGTGCCGCACGTCCATGTGGTGCGCGCCGTCGATCTCGACGTGCAACCCCCACTCCCGCCAGTACGCGTCGAGCCACCGCGTCCGCCCGGAGGCGTCGACGCGCCGCTGCTGAAGGTGAGGCGCGGGCAGGCCGTGGCGGCGGCAGAGCCGGACGAAATCGATCTCCGAGAGCGCCTCCGCACCACCCGCGATGTCCGCCGCGGTCTGCCGGATCAACGCCCGCCGACGGGCCCTGGGCAGCTCGTCCAACACCGCCGACAACTCCGCCGGCGTGACCCGGCGCTGCTGACAGCCGGCCGCCAGCGCCGCCTGCGCCTGGTCGACGGTGCGGGCCCAGCCGGCCGCGTCCACCAGCGCCCGGGCCGTGGTGGTCCGCGGCGGTCGGGCGAGCTGGAGATGCGCCGGTGGCAGCTTCGACGTGCGGTGCACGACGACCGCCGGCATGTCGGCCGGCAGCCGGCCCAGCACGGTGCGCCCCGCCCGCCGGTGCGCGGGCACGAGCACGTGCAGCGGCTCGCGCCGCAGCCCTCGTACGCCCGCCTCGGCGGCAGCCGTCGGGCCTGCCAGGACAGCACCGGAGCCCGCGGCGAGGACCGCCACCCACAGTTGCTGGTCCCGGGTCAGCCGGCCGTTGCCCATCAGCACGACGCCCCGGCAGATCGCGCCACCGCCCGGAGCGCACGCGTCCGCGTACGGTGCCCTCGGTCAGCGAACGGATCGCCTGGGCGGTGGTGACGACGCCGGCCTGCTCGAACGCCAGCCAGTCGAGCGCGTCGGCCCCGTCGGCCGGAAGGTCGGGGTGCACCCGTCGCAGCCTCGCCGCCGGCCGCCCCGCCCGCCGCCCCGCGCGGAGATCCCGGGCGGTAGCCGCCCGCGATTCGGGGCATTCCCTCCTCGTGGAGTTGTTGACGGTGGGGCACGGGGCGGCGGATCGGGAGCGGCTGGGCGAGCTGCTGGCCGGTGCCGGCGTCGCGCTCGTCGTGGACGTGCGGCGGTTCCCGGCGAGCCGGACCAACCCCGACGTACGCCGGGAGGAACTGGCCCGCTGGCTGCCGACGGCCGGCGTGGACTACCGCTGGGAGCAGCGCCTCGGCGGCCGGCGGCACACCCCGGCCGGCACCGACGAGCCGGACACCTGGTGGACTGTCGCCGCCTTCCGGGCGTACGCGGCGTACACCCGTACCGCCGACTTCCGGGCGGCGCTGGAGGCGGTGCTGGCGGACGCGGCGGCCCGGACCACGGCGGTGATGTGCAGCGAGAGCGTCTGGTGGCGCTGCCACCGGCGGCTCATCGCCGACGTCGCCGTGCTGGGGCGCGGCGTGCCGGTGTCCCACCTGATGCCCGACGGCCGGCTCACCCCGCACCGCCCCGCCGAGGGCGCCCGCCGGCTGCCCGACGGCGACCTGGTCTGGGACGGCTGACCGACGGGCCGGACGGGCGTCCGGCTCAGTCGGCCAGTTCGTCGGCGAGCAGGTCCATCAGCAGCCCGTCGTGCCAGCGCCCGTCCTCGCCGCGTTCGTAGCGGCGCAGCACCCCGACGGGGCGGAAGCCGACCTTGGCGTATGCCCGGACGGCCGCCGTGTTCGCCGCCGCCGGGTCGATGGTGAACCGGTGGTGGCCGTGCTCGTCGATCAGGTGCCGGACCAGGGTGCGGATCGCGTCCCCGCCGAGCCCGGCACCGCGTACCGCCGGGTCGAGGAAGACGTCCATGCTGGCGTGCCGGTAGTCGGGGTCGTCCTCGGCGTACCACTGGATCGCGCCGACCACCCGGCCGTCGTGCTCGATCGCGTACACCGTCAGGGCCTCGTCGGCGAGGTCGGCCCGGACGGCGGCGGCGAGGTCGTCGCCGCCGCGCCACCAGCGCCGGACCTCCGGGGTGGCCCGGATCGCGGCGAGCGCCGGCACGTCCCCGGCGCCCGCCGGCCGCAGGGTCACCGCCCGGCCGCGCAGCATCCCCCTCAGCCCCGGATCTCGCCGTGCTCGACGCAGACCGCCGCCCAGCCGACCGGCAGCACCTGCACCTTCATCCGGCGGCGGCAGTGCGCGCAGAAGCGCGGCGGCTCCAGCTCCCGGGCCGCCGCGCACCCGTCGTGCGACCCGGCCGCCACGGCCTCGCCGCAGCGGTCGCACCAGGCGGCCGTCGCCCCGCCGGCCGCCGTCGCCGCGTCACCCGCCGGCACCGCGTCGGTCGCCGGCATCGCGTCGCTCGTCGTCACCGGGGCGCTCACAGCGTCGCGGAGAGCGCCTTGACCGGCATCTTCAGGTCGTCGAGCAGCTCCAGGTCGGCCGTCGCCGGCCGGCCCAGGGTGGTCAGGTAGTTGCCGACGATCACCGCGTTGATGCCGCCGAGCAGGCCGTCGCGGGTGCCCAGGTCGCCGAGAGTGATCTCCCGGCCACCTGCGTACCTCAGGATGGTGCGCGGCATGGCCAGCCGGAAGGCGGCGATGGCGCGCAGCGCGTCCTTGCCCTCCACCACCGGCCGGTCGCCCAGCGGGGTGCCGGGGCGGGGGTTGAGGAAGTTCAGCGGCACCTCGTGCGGGTCCAGCTCGGCGAGCTGCGCGGCGAACTCGGCCCGCTGCTCCACCGTCTCGCCGAGGCCGAGGATGCCGCCGCAGCAGACCTCCATGCCGGACTCGCGGACCATCCGCAGGGTCTCCCAGCGCTCCTCCCAGGAGTGCGTGGTGACCACGTTGGGGAAGTAGGAGCGGCAGGTCTCCAGGTTGTGGTTGTAGCGGTGCACGCCCATGTCGACCAGCTCGTCGACCTGCTCCTTGCTGAGCATGCCCAGCGACGCGGCGACCTGGATGTCGACCTCGGCCTTGATCGCGGCGACGCCCTCGCGCATCTGCTTCATCAGCCGGGCGTCCGGGCCGCGCACGGCCGCCACGATGCAGAACTCCGTCGCCCCGGTCGCCGCGGTCTGCTTCGCCGCCTCGACCAGCGACGGGATGTCCAGCCAGACCGACCGGACCGGGGAGGTGAACAGGCCCGACTGCGAGCAGAAGTGGCAGTCCTCCGGGCACCCGCCGGTCTTCAGCGAGACGATCCCCTCGACCTCCACCTCGGGCCCGCACCAGCGCATCCGCACCTCGTGGGCGAGCTGGAGGGCGGCGGGCAGCTGCTCGTCGGGCAGGTTCAGCACGGCGAGGACGCCGGCCTCGTCGAGACCGACGCCGTTCTCCAGCACCTGGGTTCGGGCCTGGTCGAGGATCTCTGGCATGGCTCGTACCCTACAAGGCCACCTGGCCGGGATGAACGGCCCGCGTGTCGGCACCGGGCGCAGGGGTGGGCACGCCGGGCGCTGGCCGGCGGGTGGTAATTTCGCCCGGCGGAAGCGGCCGACGGCGGCCGGCCGGGCGGCGTTGGGGGTGACGGTGGCGGACTGGCTGGCGGCGCTCGACCGCCGCGCCGAGCTGCGCGCGAAGGCGGGGCTGACCCGCCGGCTGCGACCGCGGGCCGCCGGCGACGCCGTGGTCGACCTGGCCGGTAACGACTACCTCGGCCTGGCCACCCACCCCGAGGTCACCGCCGCGGCGGCGCGGGCGCTGTCGGCGTACGGGCTGGGGGCCACCGGGTCGCGGCTGGTGCGCGGCTCCACCGACGCCCACCACGCGCTCGAGGACGCCCTCGCCGACTGGCTCGGCGCCGAACGGGCACTCGTCTTCTCCTCCGGCTACCTGGCCAACCTCGGGGCGGTCCGGGCGCTGGTGCGGCCCCGTACGCTGCTCGTCTCCGACGCCCACAACCACGCCTCCCTGATCGACGGCTGCCGGATCTCGGGCGCGGAGACCGTGGTGACCCCGCACGCGGACGTCGCGGCGGTGGCCGCCGCGCTCGCCGCCGCGCCCGGCCGGCCGGCGGTGGTCGTCACCGAGTCGGTCTTCTCCGTCGACGGCGACCTCGCCCCGCTGGCCCGGCTGCACGCCGTCGCCCGGGAGCACGGCGCGCTGCTGCTGGTCGACGACGCGCACGCCCTCGGAGTGACCGGCCCGGCCGGCGCCGGGGGCGTCGCCGCCGCCGGCCTCGCCGGCCAGCCCGACGTGGTGGTCACGGCCACCCTCTCCAAGGCGCTCGGCGGCGCGGGCGGGGTGGTCGCCGGGCCGGCGGAGTTCGTCCGGCACGTGATCGAGACCGGCCGGACCTTCATCTTCGACACCGCGCTGCCCCCGGCCGTGGCCGCCGGCGTGCACGCCGCCGTCGGGCTGGCCCGCGCCGGCGACGACCTGCGCGCGGAACTGGCCGAGCGGGCCGCCCTGGTCGTCCGCCGGTTGGGCGCCGCCGGGCTGGCGGTCTCCGCCCCCGACGGCGCGGTCGTCTCGGTCACCGCCCCCGGCCCCGAGGCGGCGAGCGCCTGGGCGGCCGACTGCCGCGACCGGGGAGTCGCCGTCGGCTGTTTCCGGCCCCCGTCCACGCCGGACGGCCGGTCCCGGCTGCGGCTGACCATCGGCGCCGGCGTCCCCCGGGCGGACTTCGAGCGGGCCCTGGAGACCATCGTGGAGTGTGCCCCTTGAGCCGGGGTGGGGACATGACCGGGCCGTGGCGCGGGCCGGTACTGGTGACCGGCACCGACACCGACGTCGGCAAGACGGTGGTCACCGCGGCGATCGCGGCCGCCGCGCAGGCGGCCGGCCTGCGGGTCGCGGTGGTCAAGCCCGCCCAGACGGGTACGGCCGGCGGCGAGCCGGGCGACGTCGACGCGGTCAACCGGCTGGCCGCCCCGCTGACCGGCCGGACCCTGGCCAGCTTCCCCGACCCGCTCGCCCCGCTGGCGGCGGCCCGGGTCGCCCAGCTGGAGCCGCTGGAGCTGGACACCGCCGTCGACGCGGTCCGCGAGGAGGCCGACAAGCACGACCTGGTGCTCGTCGAGGGCGCGGGCGGCCTGCTCGTACCGATGGGGCTGCGGCCGGAGGGCCGCTCCTGGACGGTGGCGGACCTGGCGGTGGCGCTGGGCTGCCCGGCCGTGGTGGTGACCCGGGCCGGTCTGGGCACCCTGAACCACACGGCGCTGACGCTGGAGGCGCTGGAGCGCCGGGGGGTGCCGGCCGGTGTGGTGGTCGGCGCGTGGCCGGCCGCGCCGGAGCTGGTGCACTGGGCCAACCTGACCGACCTGGTGCCGAACCTGCTGGGCGCCCTGCCGGCCGGGACCGGGGCGATGGATCCGGGGGTCTTCCGCCGGTCCGCGTCCGGCTGGCTCACCCCCGCCCTGTACGGGGTGCTCGACGACTGGCGCGCGTGGGCCGAGGAGATCAGCTGAGCACCTGACCTTCGTCGGTGCCGGCGCAGGTCGGGCGTGGGTAGCCTGACCGCCGTGGGGAACTGGTGGTCCGTCCGGGTGGGCGGCGCGGTGCGGTCCCGGGAGGTCGTCCGGCGGCGGCTCGGCGACCTGCTCCTGTGGGTGACGACCGCTGCCCCGATCGCGTACGCGCTTGTCACCCCGCCGCACGCGGGGCCGGCCACCGCCCGGCTGGCCGGCGCGCTGCTGCTGCTCACGGTGGCGGTCGCGGTGAGCCGGCGCTGGCCGGTGGTCGCCCTGGTCGTCGTGGTGCTCGGCTCGCTGCTGGACGGCAACTTCCTCTTCGCGATCCCGGTGTTCAGTTATCTGACCGGTCGCCGCAGCGCCACCGCCCGTACGGCCGCCGTCGCCTTCGCCGTGCTCGCGGCCGGCGGCACCGTGCTCAACCTGGGGCTGCTCGGCACCGGCGCGGCCACCTGGTTCCTGCTCGCCTCGGTGCTGCTCTTCGCCGGGGTGTTCCCGTGGCTCGTGGGGCGGTACCGGCGGCAGCAGGCCGCCCTGACGGAGGCCGGCCGCCGGCACACCGAGGCGCGGGAGCGCGAGCGACGGGGCACCGCGGAGCGGGTCCGGCTGCGGGAACGGGCCCGCATCGCCCAGGAGATGCACGACTCGCTCGGGCACGACCTGAGTCTGATCGCCCTGCGTGCCGCCGCGCTGGAGGTCGCGGGTGACCTCACGCCCCGGCACCGGGCCGCCGCCGGGGAACTGCGGGCCAGTGTCGCCGCCGCCACCGAGCGGCTGCACGGGATCATCGGGGTGCTCCGGGAGCCGGACGGCGCGGCGACCACCCGGCCGGCCGACGAGAGCGTCACCGAGCTGGTCGACGGGGCCCGGGAGGCGGGCATGGCGGTGCGCCTGGACGGCGCTGACGCCCTGACGCGGCTGCCCCCGATGGCCGCGCACGCCGTGCACCGGGTGGTCCGCGAGGCGCTGACCAACGCCGCCCGGTACGCCCCCGGCGCGGCGGTCACCGTCGTGCTGGGCGGCGACGGCGACCGGATCGAGGTGGCCGTCGTCAACGATCCGCCACCGGCGGGCCCGCTGCCGGGCCCGCCGTCCACCGGTTCCGGCCTGCTCGCCCTCGCCGAGCGGGTCCGGCTCGCCGGCGGCGTCCTGACGACCGGCCACCAGGACGGTGGCGGCTTCGCCGTCCGTGCCCGCCTGCCGGCGACGGCCCGGGCGGGCGCCGACGCCCTCCCGTCAGGTGGCGGCGACTCCGGCCCTGGCCCTGGCCCCGGCCCCGGCAGCGGCCGGCGGTCGGCGGGTGGCTGGCCGGCGGACGGCTGGCCGGCGGGCGAGGCGGGCGAGGCGGGGTTTCCGGTCGCCCCGGGTGCGGGCGCCGACGCGTCGGACGGCGGGTCGCCGGGGGAGCGGCCGGGCGAGTGGCCGGGCGAGGCCGAGCGGCGGCTGCGCGACGCCCGCCGGCGGGTCCGGCTCAGCCTGCTGACGGCGCTCGGCGCCCCGGCGGGCCTCGCGCTGGTCCTCTCCCTCGTCTACTACCCGGTCGCCACCGCCGGTACGGTCCTCGACGACGGGGCCTTCGCGCGGATGCCCGTGGGCGCGCAGCGCGCCGAGCTGACCGGGCTGCCCCGACGGCAGTCGGCCCCGCCCGCCGGGACGGCGCGTCCCGGCTGCGAGCACTACACCGACGGCAACTTCCCCCTGGCCCAGCCGACGTGGCGGCTCTGCTTCGTCGAGGGCCGGCTGGTCAGCAAGGAGCGGATCGACGGATGAACGCCGACACGGCCGGCCCGGTGCGGGTCGTCCTCGCCGACGACGAGGCGATGATCCGGGCGGGTGTCCGGGCCATCCTGGCCACCGATCCGGGCATCGAGGTGGTGGCCGAGGCCGGGGACGGCCGGGCCGCGGTGGAACTCGTCCGGGCGCACCGGCCCCGGGTGGCGCTGCTGGACATCCGGATGCCGAGGCTGGACGGGCTCTCCGCCGCCGCCGAGATCCGCCGGCTCGTGCCGGAGACGGCGACGCTCATGCTGACCACGTTCGGCGAGGACGACCACGTCGCCCGGGCGCTCGGGCACGGGGCGAGCGGATTCCTGCTCAAGGCCGGCGACCCACGCGAGTTGATCGCCGGGGTGTACGCCGTCGCCGACGGTGGCGCGTACCTCTCACCGCGGGTGGCCCGCCGGGTCATCGAGCTGGGCGGCGACCGGCTGGCCCGCCGGCCGGTGGCCCGGGACCGGCTGGCGGGGCTGACCGAGCGGGAGCGGGAGGTGCTCGCGCTGGTCGGGGCGGGGCTGTCCAACGCCGAGATCGCCCGCCGGCTGCACCTGGTCGAGGGGACCGTGAAGAGCTACCTGACGAGCGTCTTCACCCGCCTCGAGGTGCGCAACCGGGTGCAGGCGGCGATCCTCGCGTACGAGGCGGGGCTGGTCGAGCCGACCGGCTGACCCGCCCCGCCCCGGTCCGGCCCTACGCGTCGCGGCGGCGCAGCGCGGCGCGGCCCAGCAGCAGCGCCGCGCCGGCCCAGCCGGCGAGCAGGAGCAACCCGACCGGCGCGGGATAAGGGTCGGTGTCCCCGGCCAGGAAGTGCCCGCCGGCGACCCCCGGGAAGGCGTCCGCGATCCGGTTGAGCACGGCGATGTCCGGTTCCTGCAACGACAGCGGGACGATCATCAGCGTGGCGACGAGTACGGTCAGGGTGAGCACCGCGCTGCGCAGGGCCGCGCCGAGCCCGAGGGCCAGCACGCCGACCAGCGCCAGGTAGGTCGCCACCGCCAGGACGTCGCCGACGGTGCCGCCCGCCGGCGCGGCGCCCCAGCGGCCGAGCACCGGCCGTGCCACCAGGGCGCCGACCGCGCCGAGCAGCAGCCCGAGCGCGAACGTCACCGCCCCGGTCACCACGGCCTTGGCCAGCAGTACCCGGCCGCGCGACGGCGTGCACTGCAAGGTGGTACGGATCGTGCCGCTGGTGAACTCGCTGGTGATCACGAGCAGGCCCAGCGCCAGCACGGCGTACTGGGTGAGCTCGACCGCGCCGATCACGACGCTGCCGACGGTGACGATCCCGGCGTCGTCGGCCGGGTCGTCGTTGGTGTTCGCGTTGGCGGCGTAGATGGCCAGCTGACCGGCGGTGGCGGCCATCAGCAGCACCCCGGCCAGCAGCGACCACCAGGTGGAACGCACGGACCACACCTTGGTCCACTCGGCGGAGATCGTGTTCATCGTGCCTCGCTCCGGGTCGGGGTGCCGGCGTACTCGACGCTGTCGGCGGTCAGTTCCATGAAGGCCTGTTCCAGGGACGCCCCGTGCGGGCTGAGCTCGTGCAGCCGCACTCCCAGCTCGTACGCCAGGTCGCCGATCCGCTCGACGGTGGCGCCGGTGACGGTCAGCTCGTCCGGGCCGGCCGGCTCGACGGTGGCCCCGGCGGCGGTGAGCCGCCCGGCGAGCGCGGCGAGGCCGGCCGGCTGCGGGCTGCGTACGCGCACGGCCACCGCGCTGCCGGCGATGACCTCGTCGATCGGGGCGTCGGCGAGCAGGCGGCCCCGGCCGATCACCACCAGCCGGTCGGCGGTGAGCTGCATCTCGGTCATCAGGTGGCTGGAGACGAAGACCGTCCGGCCCTCGTCGGCCAGGGCGCGCATCAGCTGCCGGACCCAGCGCACCCCGTCCGGGTCGAGGCCGTTGACCGGCTCGTCGAACATCAGCACCGGCGGGTCGCCGAGCAGCGCCCCGGCGATGCCGAGCCGCTGGCCCATGCCGAGGGAGAGGGTGCGGCCGGGCTTGGCGGCGGCACGGGCGTCCAGCCCCACCGTGGCGAGCACCTCGTCCACCCGGCGGTCCGGTAGCCCGTTGCTGCGGGCCATCGCGAGCAGGTGCGCCCGACCCGAGCGGGCGGGGTGGACGGCCCGGGCGTCGAGCAGCGCGCCGACCTCACGCAGCGGTCGCCGCAGCTCCCGGTACGCCCGCCCGCGCACGAGCGCCTGCCCGGCGGTGGGCCGGTCCAGCCCGAGGATCATCCGCATGGTGGTGGACTTGCCCGCGCCGTTCGGGCCGAGGAACCCGGTGACCCGCCCCGGTCCGATGTCGACGGTCAGGGCGTCGACGGCGGTCGTGCCCCCGAACCGCTTCGTCAACCCACGTAATGTGATCATGCGCCGACGCTAGGTCCGGCGCCGCTTGCGGCACCGCGCCCGAACGACACCCTCCGGCACTGACTTTCGTCAGGTCTCCCGTCACCCCGCCCCCCCGCGCCCCGCCCCCCCGCGCCCCGCCCCCCGCTCCCCGCTCCCCGCGCCCCGCTCCCCGCGCCCCGCGGTCTGCGGGCGGCGGGCGGCGGGCGGCGATGGCGGTCGCCCGACGCTGTCGAGCTGCCCGCATCGACGGGGCAGGCGCTCCGCTGCCCGGATCAGAGCCGCCTGCGGTCTTGGCGACCCTGCTGACTGGGGCAGCGGGCTCACACCGGTTCCCCTTACCGGCGAACGGAAGCGTCGACGCGGGGGACGTCTCGGCGTGGCGAACGGCAGCGTCGACGCGGGGAGACGCCTCGGCGTGGGGGCGCTCCAGGGGTCATCGGGCTGGTCGCACAGATGGGGCAGCTCGACAGCGTGTTCGTCGCCCGTCGCCGTCGGCTGTGCGGGCCGGTGGCCACGTCCGGCGGGAGTGGGCGTGCCCGTAGCCCGTCGTCCCGGGACGGTGCCGGTCGCCCCGGACGGCGCCCGGCCGGCCGCTGGGGACGCGACGTGGTCGGGAGGCGTTCAGCGTTGGCGGACGACGAACGCGTCGGGCATCCGGAAGGTCAGGTTGTCCGGGCACCACGGCTCGCGGAGCACGCTGACGCCGTCCAGCAGCGGGGCGGTCTCCGCGACCACCACGGCCGCCTCCATCCGGGCCAACTGGTCGCCGACGCAGCGGTGCGCGCCCGCCCCGAAGGCCAGGTGCCGGCGGGAGCCGCGTTGCCCGGGCCGGAACTCGTCCGGCGCGTCGACGGTGGCCGGGTCGCGGCCGGCGCGGGCCAGCCAGAGCACGATGCTGGTACCCGCCGGCACCGCCGTACCGCCCAGCGTGGTGTCCACCGTCGCCACCCGTCGCCACGTCACGATGGGCGGCTCCAGCCGCAGCCCCTCCTCGACGACGTCGGCGACCGCGATGGTGCCGTCGCGCAGGCCGGCCAGCACGGCCGGCTCGCCGGTCAGCCGGTGCAGCAGCAGGGTGAGGAACTGCGAGGTGGTCTCCTGGCCGGCCACCAGCAGGAAGAACAGCGCGCCCACCACCACGTCGGGCGGGTGCCCGGCGGCCCGCAGCGACCCGGCCAGCCCGCCCCCGGTCGCGGCGAACTCCCGCAGCACCCGGTGGAAGCGGCCCACCTCGGCGGCGAGGGCCTGCTGCCGGTCGGCGTCCAGGGGCGCCCAGAACAGTTCCAGTGCGGCGCGGGCGAACTCCTTCACCGCGCCGACCGGCGCGTCCGGCAGCTCGACCAGCCGGGCCAGCACCAGCAGCGGCAGGTCGGCGGCGAGCCGGGCGTACAGGTCCACCGGCCCGCCGGCGTCCAGGGTGGCGGCGATCCCGCCGACGCGCTCCCGGACCAGGTCGGTCAGCCAGGGCCGCTGCGCGGCGACCCGCGTCGGGTGCAGGGCGTCGGCGACGATCGCCCGGATCGCCGGGTGGCTGGCGCCACCGTTGTTCGCCAGGGTCGGCGGCAGCCGGAACCGGTGCCGGGCCAGCACCCGCAGCGCGGCCACCGGGATCGGGGTCACCGCGTCCAGCGCGTTGTCCGGCCGGTACGTCGCCGGATCGGTGAGCACCTCACGGACCAGGGCGTGCCGGGTCACGACCAGGTGCGTGACCCCCACGTGGTCGCGTACCCGGGCCACGTCCGGCCAGTGCGCGTCGGCGGTCTGCGCCCAGCTCCGGAACAGCACGCCGACACGCTAGCGGCCCGCCCCCGGCAGCCCCGCCCGCAACTGCCACACCGTGGTGCGCTTCACCCGTACGCTCTCCAGCGTCTCGGGCACCGGCACGTCGTAGACGGCCAGCTCGTCGAAGCGGTCGTGAGGCAGGAAGGCCCGGCCGGGGTCGCCGACCAGCACCCGGGCCCCGGCGCGGGCGGCCCGGAGCAGGAAGCGCAGCACCCGGTTGGCCATCGCCTGGCTGTAGAACACGTCCCCGGCGAGCACCACCTCGGCCCCGCCGGCGTCGCCGTCGAGGACGTCGCCGAGTTCGGCGTCGACGCGTACCCCGTTGGCCTCGGCGTTGACCGCGACGGCCGCGACGGCCAGCTCGTCGATCTCCACGGCGCGCACGGCGGCGGCGCCCGCCCGCGCGGCGGCGATGGCGACCAGGCCGGAGCCCGCGGCGAGGTCCAGCACCCGGCGGCCGGCGACCAGTTCCGGGTGGTCGGTGACGTACCGGGCCAACGCCTGCCCGCCGGCCCAGGCGAAGGCCCAGAACGGCGGCGGCTGCGCGCTGCGGAACTCGCCCTCCGTCAGCTCCCACAGGCCGATGGCGTCGTCCGCCTGGTGCAGCCGCACCTCGGGAACGAAGGCGACCGGGGAGAGGCTGGCGTGCAGGCGGACGAAGGCGGCGGAGAGGTCGGACACGCCGGCGATTGTCCCCCGCCGCCCGAACCCGCCGCCCGGCGCCACCCCGGATCGCCCCCGACCGGCGGCCGGTCGAGGGCCGCCGACCGGCCGCCGCCAGCCGGTCGCCCCCGCGCGGTCGCCTCCGGCCGGTCGCCTCCGGCCGGTCGCCGCCGCGGGGTCGTCGGGCCCGGCGTGTCGTGGGGAGGGGGTGACCGGTTCACCACCCTCGGTGAAAGCGACCCCCGCGCTTGGCGACCGGTGCGAACACGCCCGTCTACCGGCCGGCCGGCGGCGCTGGCAGCGTTGCGGGTTGGCGGCGACCGACGGGAGGTGGGAACGGTGGCGACCGTGTGGCGGTACGCGCTACGGGCCGGGGTGGTGCTCGGCTGCCTGACCGGGGCGGCTCTGCCCGCGCCCGCGCAGGCGGCCTTCGTCACCGAGTTGAGCGGCCTGCCGGACGAGTTCACCGCCGGGGGCCGGGTGGAGACCGTCTCCGCCGTGGTCTCCCGCGACGACGGCGGCTGCGTCAAGGTCCGCTGGTCGATGGTGCTGCGGGTGCGCGGGATGCGGCTCGACCAGGTCAGGATGGACCGGGTCGAGGAGACCGGCTCGTTCCCGCTGGACATCCGCGCCGACGGGGACGTGGCCCGGCTGACCGACCGCCGGCTCGACCCGGGCACGCTCTGCCCCGGGCGGACGGTCACCGCCCGCTACCGGTTGGCCTTCGCCGGTGACGTCACCCGGGGGCGGATCACCCTCGCGGCGGAGGCGTACGACGCGAACCTGCGGCTGCTGTCCCGACAGACGGCGACGCGGTCGGTGGTCGGGTCGACCGCCCGGACGGCTGCGCCCGGAGAGCCGGAGCCTCGCCCCGCCCCGGCGGACCCGACCGGCCCGGCCGGGGAGACCGGGGGAGCGGCGGAGCCGGAGGCGGCGCCCGCCTCCGACGAGCCGGCGACCGACGACCTGTCGACCGACGAGCCGGTGGCCGCCGGGGCGCCGGCGGCGGCCGGCGCGGGGCGGCCGGTGGCGGGGGCCGGCGGTTTCGGGGCCGTGCAGGCCGCGTTCCTGCTCGGTGGGCTGCTGCTCTCGCTCGGCCTCGGCCTGCTGCTGCGGCTGCGTCACCTGACCCGGGCGGTCGGCGCGGACGACGACGTCGGGCCGGACCGGCGCCGGGAACGGGCCGCCGTGCCCGATCGGTGGCGGGCGGCGCGCCGCTGACCGGGGGCCACAGGTACGGCTGTCCGGCGGAGTCACGGGGACGTGTCTCCGGCGGCGGTCCGCCCGGGTCGACGGCCGGAGGTGGTCCGTCGGGGCCGGCCGGCGCGCCGGCCGGCCCCGACGGTGGGTCACTTCGAGAACGCCTGGAACTCGGCGATGCGCACCTGGGTACGCGCCGGGCTGGCCGTCGCGCAGTCGGTGGTGGTCGCCGGGTCGTCGTCCTGCTCACCGGCGTAGGCGGGGCCGCCGGTGCACTGGCTGGCCAGCACCTCCAACCGCAGGTGGGTGGCCAGCGTGGTCGGCACCGCGAACTCCCGCAGGTTGATGTCCGGCACGTACGCCCGGTACGCCCCGCCCGGGAACGCGTCGGGCGCGCTGGTGTGGATCCGCCGCCAGTTCGCCGGATCCGCGCAGTCGGTCGTCTTCGCGTTGCACGCCGACACCGCGAACGAGCGCAACGCGCTGAGCGCGTTCTGGCTGCCCGCGTCGGCGTCGCCGGCGATCGCCGGGCGCAGCATGGCGCTGACGTTCACCCGCTTCACGACCTGCGGCGCGTCCCCGGGCAGCGCCACGGTCACCTGCCGCCCGGCGACCCCGTCCAGGGAGGCCCAGTTGGTGGCCTCGGTGTCGTCGGCGATGCGGTCCAGGTTGACCCCGTCGCCGGTGACCGTCGCGCCGGACGCCGTGGACGCCAGGTTCCGGCTCATCCGCAGGTCGACGTACCCCTCCTTGCCGGCCTTGGCGACCACGGTCAGCCGCTGGTGGCCGAAGCCGGGCGCGACGGCGAGCAGCTGGTACGTGCCGGGCACCAGCTCGACGGTGTCCGGCAGGGCGTTGGCCGGGTCGGTGTCGGCCACGGGCACCGCCCGCGCCTCGTACGCCCCGACGTACACCCGGATGGGGGCGTCGGCGCTGTCGCCCTTCGGGCGCAGGGTGAGCACGGCGTTGTCGGCGCCCGGAGCGGCGAAGCTCGGCGTCGGGTCCGTGTCGGCGGCGCCGTTGGTGGCGGCGTCGCGGCCCATCCCGGAGCGGGCGAACTCGGCCCAGAGCAGGTCCTGGTTGGCGCCGCCGAAGCGCAGCAGGTCGGCGGTGAGCATGTTGTCCCGCATGTCGAGCATGCTCACCTGGCTGGCGGCCTGGAGCAGGAACGAGTCGAAGACCAGCTGCGACCAGCGCCGGTTGCCCGGGCACTGCTCCACCGCCACCGTGCCGCGCGCGCAATCGAGCTGCCGCTGCGGGGTGCCGACCCCGTAGCGCTTCATCATCGCGGCGCGCACCCGGAAGTTGGTGGCGCTCCAGATCTCGCCGTCGGCGTGCACGGCCGGACCGCCGGTGTTGTAGCCGACGTCGGAGTAGTTCAGCGGGCTGCGGCTGAAGTCGTGGTTGCGGATGCCGCTGACCAGGTTGCCGGTGACGTAGCCGCCGGTGACGTAGGGCGTCTCGCCGGGGGCGCGCAGCCCGTGCTGGAACAGGTACTCGGCGGCGAGCAGGTCGCTCCACGACTCGCCCATCGAGCCGCCCTGGTGCCCGCTGATGCCGCTGTCCGGGCCGGCGATCATGCGGTTGGTGATGGCGTGGGTGTACTCGTGGCCGATCACCGTCATGTCGTAGTCGCCGTCCACGCAGGGCGGGTACGGCCCGCCGGCCTGCGGCTGCCACAGGTACATGTTGGTGGTCGGCGGCAGGCCGTCGCGCGGCGTGCCCTGGTTGGCGTTGTTCCGGTTGCCGCTGAGCGCACCCTGCTGGGCGCGGCCCTGCTCGGCGTCGCCGCCCAGGCCCTGCGGGGTCAGGTTCACCGCCTGGAGGTTCCAGGTGGCCTCGGTGAAGCCCAGGTGCCAGGCCCAGTCGTGCATCCGGTTGTGCATGGCGAACAGGTTGGCGATCGCGGCGTCGCCGTCGTTGCGCTGCGCCGAGGTGAACACCTCCGGGTTGCAGCGGGCCTGGTGCCACTGGTCGGTGAACCGGTACTCGTAGCGGCGCTGGAGGCTGGGCGTGGCCGGTACGGCCGGCGTGCCGCCGCCCCAGGACAGCACGGTGTTGGCGGAGTTGCCGCGGGCGGTGCCGGTCGGCGTGCCGGTGGCCGCGTCGACGTCCCAGGGCTGGCCGGTCGCCGGGTCGCGGAAGGCCGCCTGGCAGCCCGGCGCGGGGTCGCCGCACCAGCGCACCCGGGGGTCCTGCCCGGGGCCGAGGTCGCGCGGCGGGGTGGCCGGGAAGACCGCCCAGCTCGGGTTGTCCGAGTCGAAGTCGACGAGGTCCTCGCGGACCAGCACCTGCCCGGTGATCCCGTCGACGTAGGTGGTGAACGCCGCGGGGTGGTCGGTGTCGGCGCCGATCAGGGTCACCTCGTACGCGGCCCGGGGCCCGTCGAGCGGGGTGGGCACGGCGACGGCGCGGACGCTGTGGCTGCGTACCGCCTCGGCGGTCAGGCCGGCGTCGGCGCGCGCCGCGGCGTACGCCTGTTCGTCGGTGAGGGTGGCCGGCGCCGGCGCGTCGGTGTCCCGGGACAGCGAGGAGCTGACCGCGAGGACCTTGCCGCCGGCGACCGCGACGGTGACCAGGCCGTCGTGCCCGGCCGGCAGGTCGCCGAAGCGCTGCCGGAGGGTGACGACGGCGCCGGCGCCGACCGGGCGGACCAGCACCCGGTCCATCGCGTCGACCGCCGAGGCGTCCAGGCCGAAGAGGTCCTGGTGCCCGGTGAGGTACGCGCGGGCGGCCGCCTCCGGCTCGGCGGGCAGGCCGGTGGCGAGGGGCGCGCTGCCGGGGCCGAGCGCGTGCGGGGTGCCGAGGCGGTTCCAGCGGGCGTCCGGGTCGGCCCTGCGCGCCAGGCCCCGCTGCCGCGCGTCGGGGGCGGCGGTACCGGGGCGGTTGTCGACGTCGGCGTGCTGGTGCTGCCCCTCGGCGAACGGGCCGGAGCGCCGCTCGGCGGAGGTGCCACCGGTGGGGGCGGCTGCGGTGGGTCCGGTGGGCAGCAGCGCGGCCGCCACCGCGGTCGCCGCCAGGACGGGGACGAGCCGGCGTCGACGCCGACTCATCCAGGGTGTCCACTCCGGTTGTGCCACGGGACCTCCTCGTGGGAGCGGGGTGGCCGGCCCTCCGCCGGCCCGCGCAGCGCGGTTACGCATGCGCATCTGTGGATATCAGCCTGCCTGGATGGGGACAAGGGTCGCGCCTACTCAAGGCGGCCCGGGCGGCGCGGGAGCCCTCGCGGATGCCGGAGCGGCGGCCCCTCCCCACGCTGGTTTCGACAAAAACAGTCCCTTGTACACGGACGTGACGGCTGTCACAGTCGAAGGAGGACCGCGACAGAGCGGAGGCCGGCCATGGCCCTCGATCCCACAGCGCCCGCCACCGCCGCCGGCTGGCGGGACACCCGCCGGCCCTGGTGGCCGCTGGCGTTGCTCGTCCCGACGCTGCCATTCGTCGGCTGGGCGACCTGGCGGGCCACCGGCGACGCCTGGGCCTGGTGGCTCACCCCCGCCGCCGTGTTCGTCCTGATCCCGGTGGTCGACCTGCTGGTCGGCGAGGACCGGCGCAACCCGCCCGACGAGGCGGTGCCCCGGCTGGCCGCCGACGGCTACTACCGCTGGCTGACCTACCTCTACCTGCCGGCCCAGTACGCCGGCCTGGTGCTCTGCTGCGCGGTCTGGGCCCGGGGCGACCTGACAGTGGTCGGGGCGGCCGGCCTGGTCGCCACGATGGGTGTGGTCGACGGCATCGCCATCAACACCGCCCACGAGCTGGGACACAAGCGGGAGACGGTGGAGCGCTGGCTGTCCAAGGTCGCCCTCGCGCCGGCCGCGTACGGGCACTTCCACGTCGAGCACAACCGGGGCCACCACACCCGCGTCGCCACACCGGAGGACCCGGCCAGCGCCCGGCTGGGGGAGAGCTTCTGGGCGTTCTGGCCGCGTACCGTCTCAGGCAGCCTGCGCTCGGCGTGGCGGCTGGAGGCCGCCCGGCTCCGCCTGCGGGGCCGCAGCCCGTGGACGTGGCGTAACGAGGTGCTCAACGCGTTCGCGATGACCCTCGCGCTCTACGCGGCGCTGGCCGTCGCCCTCGGCCCGGGCGTACTGCCGTTCCTGGCGCTCCAGGCGGTGGTCGGGTTCTCCCTGCTCGAGGTGGTCAACTACCTGGAGCACTACGGGCTTGCGCGGCAGCGCACCCCCGCTGGGCGCTACGAGAAGGTCGACCCCCGGCACAGCTGGAACAGCGACCGCAGCGTGACCAACATCTTCCTCTTCCAGCTCCAGCGGCACAGCGACCACCACGCCAACCCGCTGCGCCGCTACCAGACGCTGCGCACCTTCGAGTCCTCCCCGCAGCTGCCGGCCGGCTACGCCACGATGGTGCTGGCCGCACTGGTGCCGCCGGTGTGGCGCCGGCTGATGGACCACCGGGTGCTCGCCCACTACGGCGGGGACCTGACGCTGGCCAACGTCCACCCGCCGGCCCTGCGCCGGCTGCGGGAGCGCCGTCGACGTGGCCCGGCGGCCGCCTGACGAGCGGGTCCGCGTCCCGGCCCGCCGCGCGACTCCCGCCGCGGCCGGTCGGGTTCCTCACGGCGCCCAGTCGGGGTCGCGGCCGAAGGCGGCGACGAGGCGGTCCTGCTCGTCCGCCCGCGCCGGCACGTCGACCTCCGGTCGGACCAGCCGGCCCCGCTGGTAGTCGCCGATCCGCTGAGCGAACCACTGCGCGCACGCGGCGACCGCGTCGGCGTCCAGCCGGGGGTCCGCGCCGATCGCCACGGCCAGGTCCCAGCCGTGGATCAGGTGCTCCGCCGTCAGTTGGTGCAGGTACTCGTCGGCGGGGGTCTCGCCGGAGGAGAGCCCGACGGTGCGCTCCAGCGCCCCCGGGTGGGTGAAGGCCAGCTCGGCCTGCCCCGCCGCCTCCCGGGCCGCGCCGGCCGGGTCCGCGCCGAGCACGTCGCCGTCGTAACGGTCGCCGACCTGCTCGATCGTCCGCCCCGCGAGCAGCGCGACGCTCCACCGGTCCTCGCCCACCACGTGGTTGACCAGCGCCCGGACGTCCCAGTCGGGGCACGGGGTCGGGTCCGACCACTGGTCGGGGCCGACCTGCGCCACCCGGTCGGTGAACTCGGCCAGGCTGCGGCGGTACGTCTCCAGCGGGTCCATGCCGACGATTGTTCCGGCTGCCTCCGGGGGCCGAGCCGTTTTGCCGGCTTCGCGGGCGGCCGGAGCGCCGGTCGCGCCCGGCCGGTCACGGTCGGGACCCCGGCCGCCGGCGCGTCCACCACGGCGCTCACCCCGCACCCCGCTGCACGAGGCGGGCCCTGGGCGCGCTGGGGCGGTGCCGGCTCAGTCCAGCTGCGCCGGGTCGAGCCCCAGCTCGCGGGCGGTCAGCAGGCGCACCCACTCGGCGAACTGCCGGCGGGAGATCACCCGGTCGTGCACCGCGAGCTGCACCGCCAGCCCGTCCATCACCGCGCTGATCCGCCACGCCGCCCCGGACGGGTCGGCGCACTCGAAGGTGCCGTCGCGGACCCCGTCGGAGATGACCGTGGCGAGGTCCTCGCGCCAGCGCAGGTCGAGCCGGCGGGAGAGCTTCTCCAACTCCGGGGTACGCAGCGACTCCGCCCAGCCGTCGATCCACATGGCCCAGGAGGTCGCCCGGCCCGCCGGCGTGTAGAGCCGGACGATCCGGCGGAGCTTGGTCAGGGGCGGGGCGCTCGAGCGCATCACCGCGTCCAGGCGGGCCAGATCCTGCTCCACCGCGTACGCGAACGCCTGCGCGAGCAGCCGGTCCTTCGTGGCGAAGTGGTAGAAGACCAGCGCCTGGCTCACCCCGGCGGCCTGGGCCACGTCGGCCGTGCGGGTGTTGGCCAGACCGCGTTCCACGATCACGTCACAGGCCGTGCGCAGCAGGGCATCCAGGCGGATCTCCGCCGCACGTCTCGTCACGCCGTTACCGTAGCCCATCGAATCGAACACGGGCAGTTACGGATCACGGTCCGTTCTGTCCGCCGGAGTCGGAAGCCGGACAGTTCCCGGGGCGGATCCCGGTCGCGAGGTCGCCCTGGCTGCGGACTGCGGGACGAGTCCGGTCCATCCTCCTAGGAAGCCTGGCCGGTGGGCGGGACGTCACCCTTCCGCCGCAGGTGCGTGGCGGGACGGTCCCACCCGACTCGCCGCCAGCCACCCCGATTTGGCAACCGCTCGCCCGCTCGGCTAAAGTTCTCACCCGTCACCGGTTAACGCCGGAGACGTGCGGACGTAGCGCAGCTGGTAGCGCATCACCTTGCCAAGGTGAGGGTCGCGGGTTCGAATCCCGTCGTCCGCTCGGAGCTGCCGCCACGCATGACGGGGGCAACCTCGGTGGGGTGGCCGAGAGGCGAGGCAACGGCCTGCAAAGCCGTGTACGCGGGTTCAAATCCCGTCCCCACCTCGGTAACAAGCGAGGGCGATTGGCGCAGTGGGAGCGCGCTTCCTTGACACGGAAGAGGTCACTGGTTCAAACCCAGTATCGCCCACCAACACGAAGGCCCGTCACCGGATGGTGTCGGGCCTTCGTCGTTCCCCGCCCTTCACGCCGAGCGCCCGTGACCACCGACGAACGCCTACGGCCCACGGCGGGGGTGGACCCGCGGCCATCAGCAGCGGAGGTCCGCCGGGCGCACCGACGGCGACCGCCCCGCCCACGGCCGTCGGCGTGGACGGGGCGGCCGCGCCTCCCCCCGGAGTGACCGGTCGGACGTGCTTCCCCGTGCCGCGCGTCCGGACGCGGGTCGGTGGACGGCCGGCGTCCCGTACCGGCTGTAATTCCACGGTAGGAAGTCCCTGCCGACGAAGGCGAGGACCGATTCGCACAGCGGGAGCGTCGCGAGTGCCGGCCTGCACAGCGACCTCGGCCCGCCGCCGTGCTCGATCCGGCCGGGAGCGAGTCCGCTCAGTCCGGCCGGAAGTCGAGGATCCGCAGCGCGAGCCACAACTCGTGCCGGGCGCTCGGCCCGCGTAGCAGCGAGCGTCCCAGGGCCTGCTCGGCCCGGCCCAGCCGCTTGCGTACGGCGGACACCGAGATCCCGAGCGTGGCGGCGGTGCCGGGAAGCCGGCCGTCGGCGCGGAGCCAGGCGCGTACCGTCGCCAGGCCCACGGCCGTCCCGTCGGCGGCCAGGGGCGCGACCTGGCCGTGCGCCCAGAGGCGCAGGGCCGGGGCGGCCAGCAGCCGGTCCAGGCCGCTCCACCGGACGTCCTCGTCGCCGCCCTCGCTGCCGTCACCACCGCCGCCCTCGCCGCTGTCACCGCCGCCGCCGCTGTCACCACCACCGCCGTCGGGCGCGGTCGGGCCGAGTAGGCGCAGGGCCAGCCACGCGATCGACTGGTCGGAGACCCGGGACAGGTCCAGGGCGAGGCGGTCGCGCAGCAGCGCCAGCCGGGCCGCGAGGGTGTTGCGGTGGATTCGCAGGTGGCGGTGGGCCGCACCGTCGAAGGCGAGCCACGAGCCGAGCGTCGCCAGCAGCTCCTGCCCGTCGGGGTCGGTGCGTCGGCCCGGTCGGTACGAAAGGACCGGCGCCAGCAGCGTCGAGGCCCAGTCACTCCCCGCCGGGCCCGCCGCGGACCGCAGGTCTGCCGGGCGGTCGAAGCGGCAGTGCCCCTCGGGCCGGCTCCGGGCCACCGCGAGCGCGTGGAACGCCTGCTCGTAGCCGACGGCGGTGCGGTGCAACGGGACCGGCTCGCTCACCCCTACCCGGGTGCCCGGCACCCGCTGACTGATCAGTCGGCCCGCCACGTCGGCGTCGTGGCCGCAGGCGTCCGGCGCTCCGCCGTGCTGCGGAACCAGCGCGATGAGGTGCCGGGAGCGCACCGGGCAGGGCACCACCCACGCCCGCCCACCCAGCGCACGGGTCACCTGCCCGGCCGCCTCGCCACGTCGGCCGGGAGCGCACTCGACGACGCACACCCGGGCCACGTCCGGCAGGTGGGGGAGCAGCGCCGCCGCGACGCGCCGGGCCGGCGCCACGTCGCCGACCATGAGCAGGTGCAGCACCGCCTCCCGGCCCCGGCCGTCGCCGGCGGCCACCCGACGCCGAGCCCGCTCGGAGCGGTCCAGCCGCCAGCAGAGCCCGAGGAGGCGCGCGGCGTCGGCGAGCAGATCGCCCGGGACCGGGTCCGCCGGGTCGACGGCCGCGAGCCACGGCGGCGGGTCCGTCCCGCCGTCGGGATCGCAGTCCGCGCCGTCACCGGGTTCGGCGGCGGCGAGGGCGACGAGGTGGACGGTGGGCGCTCCGTCGCCGCCCCGCACGGCCGCCGGGGTGCCGCGCGCGTGCAGGCCGGGTACGGCGCGGGCCGCCGCGGCCAGCACGGCCCGGGCGAGCGGGTGTCGACCCGCCCGGACGCTCAGGACGGTGCCGTCGACGCCGACCAGGGCGACCGTGGCGGCGGACCGGCGGGCCAGTTCGCCGAGGACGGCCGGAACGGGATCGGGGCCGGCGGCGAGCCGGGTCATCGCGACGACGGCCTCGGCGCGCTCGGGGCGGGAACGCGACGATGGCCGTACGCGCGTCCGCGACCTGTCCGGCTCCGTCCGCATGGCAGCAGACGCTATTACCCGCCGGCGGCGCTCGCCAGCGAGCCGGTCCAGCGGCGACCCCGGGCACCGCCGGGCAGCGGGGCGCCGGGGCTGTTCGTACGGCTGGCGGACGCGACGTGCCGGCCACCCTGCTCCGGGTGACCGGCACGTCGACGGTGCGTTGCGCGACCGTTCAGCTCCGGCGGCCGCGTGGACCGGCGTCAGAGCGGCGGGGCGACGTCCCGGCGCTCCTCGACCCGCCGGTACTCGACCGGCTCGGTCGTGCTGACCACCTGGCGGCGACGTCCCCAGATGAGCGTGGTCATGATGAGGCCGAGCACGCCGGCAGCCATCAGGATCCACCCGACGACGTCGAGGTTGATGCCGCCGAGGCTCGCGTCGAGCGCGAAGGTGAGGATCGCGCCGAGCGCGATCAGGAAGATGCTGGTGCCGATACCCACGACAGCCTCCTTGGTCAGGGGATGTGGTGTGCTGTCGATGGCCCCAGTACCCCGTGGTCTACCAGCGCAATCATCGCCCCGCCCGGCCTCCGGCGGGGCGGCGTGCCAGGCGATCTTGCCGTCGGGTAGAGTTTCCCCCGTCGCCGACGAACACCGGCGGCACGCGGACGTAGCGCAGCTGGTAGCGCATCACCTTGCCAAGGTGAGGGTCGCGGGTTCGAATCCCGTCGTCCGCTCGCGATCCGCCCCTCATGATCCGGCCTGCCGGATCGGGCGGTCACCCCCGGGCGATTGGCGCAGTGGGAGCGCGCTTCCTTGACACGGAAGAGGTCACTGGTTCAAACCCAGTATCGCCCACCAGCTGTCTCCCGTGGAACGGTGTCAGGCGTCGCCCTTGCGAGTGCCTCCCTCGACCGCGTCGCGCAGTTCCTCCACGACCTGCTCCGGTTCGGCGAGACAGCGCCAGGCCGGTACCCGCCTGACCTCCGTGGCCGCGGCGACGATGTCGAGCCTGCTCAGGATCCGCCGTAGCGGCCTCCCGTCCGGATCGCCCTCGGGATCGTCGACCAGCACCGCCAGGCTCCTGTCGCGAAGGCTGAGCGTGAGGTCGACCGGATAACCCGGCAGTGGCGTGCCCCAACGCACTGTCAGCCCGGCGTCGCGTAGACCGGCGATCAGCCGGTCGACCGGTCGCGCGTCGACGCCGGCGTCCGTGGCCGCCGGCGTGGGCGGGCTGGCGAGATCGGCCAGCAGTCCGCGTTGCCCGGACCACCACGAACGGTCACCCACGACGATCAGCTGGGACCTGGCGCGGGTGATCGCCACGTTCCACAGGTTCGTCTGCTCGACGAGCCAGCCACGGGTGCGCTCGCTGATGCCGTGAGCACCGACGGGCGAGACGACCATGATGTCCTTCTCGCTGCCCTGAAACTTGTGGATGGTCGCGCACCGCAGGTCGTCGGCGAGGCCGGCGTCCTGGAGCGCGCGGTCGAGGATCCGCTGCTGCTCGGCCAGCGGCGTCACCACGCCGATCGTGACGCCCGGGTACTCCTTGCGCAGCCGCTGGACCTCGCCCACCACGGCGTGAACCTCGTCAGCGTTGCGGCCGGAGCCCGTGGCGCCCCGGGTGAAGCGGCCGCACACGTCCACCCAGCGGGTGGCGGACTCTGCCGGTGCGGCCAGCCGGGCCGGGTCGGTGAGAACCGTCAGCCGGTTCTGGTAGACGACCCGGTTCGGGGCGTCGATGATCGCAGGGTGGCAGCGGTAGTGCTCGTCGAGCAGGATGGTGCTTCCCGCCGCGGTCGCGAACGCCTCGTACGCCGAGTGGTTCCGGTGGGTGAGCCGCCGGCTGGTCAGCCACTCGTGTCCGAGCCCGGCGCGGGCCTGCTCGCCCCGGTCGTCGCTGTCGGAGAGCTCGACGACCGGTGTGAGCTGCCGCGGATCGCCGATGATCAGGGCGCGTTTCGCCCGGTAGAGCATCGGGAGGACGGCAGCGACGGTGCACTGGGCCGCTTCGTCGATGATCACCAGGTCGAACAGCCCCGCCCTGGGCAGCAGCCGGCGGGCCGACATCGCGGTGACGGCCCAGCCCGGTAGCGCGGCGAGAAGCTCGCTCATGTAGGCCCAGCTTCTGGCTTCCGGCTTGGCCATCTCGTCGGCGCGGTTGCGCAGCAGGGTCGTGTTGCCGGCCACCCGGGCGGCGATCTGTGCCCGCACCAGTTGGTCGCTGTGCTCGGGCCTGGTGTCGTGCTGCAGCGTCCGTAGTCGCTTCCAGACTTCCTCGGTGGTGCCCGGCCGGGACCGGAGTCGTCGGCGTCGCTCGCGCCAGCACTGCTCGATGACCGCCTGCTCGCCGAGGGCGTTGATCGCATCCCGGTCGAACACGCCTCGCGACCGCAGTCGCCTGCGATACCACCACCCGAACCATCGGCTCGTCAGTGCCCGGTCGGTGAGGTCGACCAGCCTGGCCAGGACGGCGTCGTCGGTGTCGGCGAGTGAGCGGTCCCGTTCGAAGGCGAGGTCGGCGAGATCCCGTTCAAGGCGGCGACGCTCGTCGAGATCCTCGCGTAACTGCTTGATCTCCTGCGCCACGAGTCGTAACTCGTGGGACGGCCCGTCGGCCTCCGGCACCGGCGGCGGCCATGCCCGCATCACCTCGGCGAGGTACTGCGGCTCCTGCTGCCGGTACTCCTTGTTCCCGGTACGCAGCACCAGTCCCGGGCCGACCATGCCGGTGACCCGCTCGACGACCTCATCGACAGCCCGGTTGTTGGTCGAGCCGATCAGCACGCTCTGCCCGGCGGCCGTGGCGGTCGCCAGCAATGCGGTCACCAGTTGGCTCTTGCCGGTGCCGGGCGGCCCCTGCGCGACAGTCAGGGGTCGGCTCATCGCCGCCCGGATGACGTCCTCCTGAGTCTCGTTGACCGCACTCAACGCCACCGTCAGGACGTCGGCATCCTGCTGATCCGCCCCGGCCTCGACACCGCTCGACAACGTGCCGAGTGCGGTCGATGCGATCTTCCCCGCGTTCTTGACGATGTCCTGCAGGTCCTCGATCAGCTGTCGCTCAGGGGACTCCGCGCTGCCCGCGGCGAACAGCATCCCGGCGTTCTGCACCCGGTTGACGGGCCCGCGGTTGACCATCCCGACGAGGTTCTCCGGGTCGAGGGCGGACACCGGCTTCAGCCCGAACGTGTTCGCCACCAGATCGGCCACCTCGGCGAGGGACTTGTGCTCGCCGGGGACGAGTCGTTCGGCCACTGCCTGCCGCAGTTCGTCCGCCTCGACCGCAGCCAGCTGGAAATGGTCGATCAGGGCCGGACTGGGCTGCGGCGGCGCCGGGTGCGCCAACCCGTCGTCCCCCACGGTCAGGTCCGAGACGAGCAGGGGCGCCAGTCGTACCTGCTGGGTGCCCTTCTGCTGCAACGCCACGATCGGGTAGCCGTACTGGAGACAGCGGCCACCCGCCTCGGCCAGCCCGGCCAGCCGCTGGCCGCGCTCCTTCAGTGGGACCGGCTCCGTGGCCGAGAGCATGATCTCCCGGCCTGCGGGCGCAGCGAGGTACGAGTCCTTGTTGGCCAGGTTCACGAAGAACTGCAGGACGGCGGAGCGTTGCAGGCAGGCGACGTGGTAGTTGAGCAGACGACGCCACCGCTCGGCGTCGAAGGGTGCGTCCTCCGGCTCGTCGCGCCGTACACCCGGGCTCCGCGGTGGCCGTTCGTCCGACACCGCGACCAGCGGGATCGGGTCGGTGACACCTTCGCTCGACTCGACCGGCTTCTCCTCCCTGCGGCGTGACATCTCAGTCATCGCGTACCGGGAGAGGTCGCTCGCGGTGAGCCAGCCGTCCTCCGCGGTCGCGCGAGCCGCACCGCGGAGACCGGTGAGCAGGACCTCGGTGAAGACAGAGGGCCGGTCCGGGCCCTGCGCCTTCGACGCCTTCAGATGGCTGCTCGACTGGAGCATGAACGTGCCACGCTCGCGCTTGAGACGCCGGGGCTCCTGCCGTACGCCGGCGCTGAACCGGTGACGGGCGGTGAACGAGCCCGAGAAGCAGCAGTCCAGCAGGACCACCTTCTGGCTGGCCTTCGTGTGGTTGAGCATGTGCCGCAGTACGCCCTCGACATCGAACGCCGTGGTGTGCAGCAGCGTCGTATCGGTGTCGATGGTGGCGAAGAAGAGGGACTGCCGGTCGTCGTGCTGGATGCCGTGGCCGGAGTAGTAGAAGAGGGCGAGATCACCGGTGCGCCGGGCGCCGTAGAACTCCTCGACGACCTGCTTCATGCGCGCCGCGGGCAGGTCGACGTGGGCGTCGACGCTGTCGAAGTCGCCGTCGCTGTCCAGCACGGTCCGCACCTGTTCGACGTCCTGCCGGACGCCGGGCAGCGCGGTGAGCTTCGAGTCGGCGTGACAGGTCGCCGTGCCGAGCACCAGGGCATGCCGACCCATCAGCGGGAATGCTCGATCGCATCACGGACGAGGTCGATCAGCTGGGCGGTCTCCGCCTTGGTCGCCTGGTCGATGGTCAGCTCGACGGCACCGATCTTCAGGTGCGCCCGGCGACCCTGGTTGCGGTTGAGGAAGCCCACCACCAGGTCCACGAGTGCCTGCGCGTAGCCCGGGTCGGCACCGGCGACCGCGGCCACGGTGGCCAGCACCACCTCGCCGACGCCCTTGCTGTCAGGGCCGGTGGGCGCCTCGAGCCGCCGCACCTCGCCGATGTCGCCCAGGTCCTCCACGAGCTCGTCGGTCAGCTGGTCCAGGACGAAGTCGTCGTCCTCCGGCAGCGGCGTGAAACTGACCTCAACGACGACCTCGGACACCCGCGCCTCCCCCAGACCCAACCGAAAGCACCCGGAACGCTACGGAATGACGGCGCGGCGAGGGCGGACGTGTCGGGTTCCCGACGGCCGCCGCGGGCGGTCCTGCCCTGTCGGGCGAGCCGGACGCGCGCGCTGCCAGACACCTCTTCCCGCCCCCGGCCAGCGGCGTCCGCCGTCCACATCGGATCGGTGCCGTCCGGACGGGTTCTGCCGTGGGCAGATCCGCTGACCGTGAACACGGGACCGGGGCGTCGCCCGGAGCGGGCACAGTGGAGCACATGAGGCTGCTGGTGCTGGGCGGAACGGGATTCGTGGGCGGCGCGACGGTCGCCGAGGGCGTACGGCGGGGTTGGACGGTGACCGTGTTCAACCGGGGGCTGCACGGCGCGACGCCGGAGGGCGTACACCGGTTGCGGGGTGACCGGACCGCACCCGGCGGCCTGGCGGCGCTCGCGGACGGCGAGTGGGACCTGGTGGTCGACACCTGGGACGGCGCGCCCCGCGCGGCGCGCGACGCCGCCCGCGCGCTGGTCGACCGCGTTGGCCGGTACGTCTACGTCTCCAGCGGATCCGTCTACGCGCGTCCCGTCGCGGCCGGGGTGGACGAGGAGGCTGCGGTGGTGGACGCGGAGCCCGACGCCGACGAGGGCGGCTACCCCACCAACAAGGCCGGCGCCGAGCGGGCCGTGCGGGAGACGTTCGGCGAGCGGGCGCTGATCGCCCGGGCCGGGCTGATCCTCGGGCCGGGGGAGGACATCGGCCGGCTGCCCTGGTGGCTGACGCGCATCGCGCGGGGCGGGGACGTGCTGGCGCCGGGCCCGGTCGACCTGCCGGTGCAGTACGTCGACGTGCGGGACCTGGCGGGCTGGATGCTGGACCTGGGCGCGGCGGGCCCGGGCGGGACGTTCAACGCGGTGAGCCGCCCCGGGCACGCGACGATGGGGGAGCTGCTCGACGCCTGCGTCGCGGCCACCGGCGCCGACGCCCGACTGCGCTGGACCGACCCGGAGCCGATCCTGGCCGCCGGCGTGGAGCCGTGGAACGACCTGCCGATCTGGGTCCCGGCCGGGCACGAGTACCGCTGGTTGCAGGAGCGCGGCGTCGAGCGCGCGTACGCGGCCGGGCTGACCTGCCGTCCGGTGGGCGAGACGGTCGCCGACACCTGGGCGTGGCTGCGGGAGGTGGGCACCGTCCCGCCCCGGGCGGGCCGCCCGCAGCGCGCCCCCGTCGGGCTCGACCCCGACCGCGAGGCGGCGCTGCTCTCCGCGACGGGCGCCTGACCCGGTCGGACGGAAGGTGCCGGCACGACCTGCCGGTCAGGACCGGGTGACCGGCAGGTCGAGCACCTCGTCCACGTCGCGGCGCGGGGTCGGCCAGCCCGGCTGGCCGTAGCCGACGCGCAGCACCATCTGCGGGGTGCCGAAGCGCCCCAGCGACAGCCGCAGCTGTTCGCGCGCCGACGGCACCTCGATCGGCTGGGACAGCATCGACGCCGCCAGCCCCGAGTCCGTCGCGGTCAGCAGCACCCGCTGCAACGCCTGCCCGGCGACGACCTGGTCGACGGCCGTGTTGCCGGGCGAGCCGAGCACCGCCACCAGCGGCTCGGGTTCGAAGTCCCGCCCGGGCGCCCGGTCGAGGCCGCCGAAGCCACGCGACGGCAGCAGGTCCTGCGGCTCGCCCTGCGGGCCGCCGGACGCGGCCGGGATGCCGTCCGGGGCGGGCGCGGAGCGCACCCACTCCTGGCGTTCGGCCCGGTACTGCGGGCTCCGCTCCAGCACCCGGTGGGAGCTGCGGGCGAGTTCGCCGAACGCGTTCACCGCGCTGACGCCGACCACCAGTTCCAGCCAGCACTGCTCGGCGCGGGCCGCCTCGGTGAGGCGCCAGCGGGCGTCGGCGGGCACCGGGTCGGGCCAGAACGGCGCGCGGTTGCTGAACCGGCGGGGGATGGCGGCGTGCAGGGCCTGCTCGGCGGGGGTGGGGCGGCGCGGCACGTCCGGCACCAGCCGGGCCACCACGTCCGGCTCGGCCGGGTAGGGGCGCAGCCGCACCGTCGCCGGGGTGCCGGCAACGGCCAGGGCGAGCCGCAGGTTGAACAGCGCCGCCCCGCAGGCGATCCGCACGCCCCAGCCGGTGGGGTCGGTGGCCGGTAGCCGCCGGTCCGGGTCGACCAGCACCTCGATGCCGCCGTCGCGCAGCCGGAACCGCCACGGCTGGGTGTTGTGCAGCGACGGGGCGCGTACGGCGTCGGTGGCGGTGGCCCGTAGCTGCTCGACGGTGAAGCGGGTGTCCATGGTCGTGCTCCTTCCGTGGCAGATCGTGCGCCGGCGGGTGGTACGTCTCCACGGTCCGTCACCGGGGCGTCGCCCGGGCAGGGCCGGACGTCCCGTCCCGCCGGGCCCGACCGGCCCCGTCGCACGTGCGGGACTTCGGCCGTGTCGCGGGCCGGTGACGTCGGCTCGACCGCCCCGCCACTGGTCGGCGGGGCTGTTCGGCCGCCGGTGGCGCGGGCGTTGCCGGTTCGGGACCTTCGACCCGTGCGGGAAGGGGTCGACAGCGGGTAGAAACGAGGGATGATCCGCGTGTTCCTGCTCGACGACCACGAGGTCGTCCGCCGTGGCCTGGCCGACCTGCTGGAAAGCAGCGGGGACATCGAGGTGGTCGGCGAGTCCGGCCTCGCCCAGGAGGCGGCCCGGCGCATTCCGGCGCTGCGGCCGGACGTGGCGATCCTCGACGCGCGGCTGCCCGACGGCAACGGCATCGACGTGTGCCGGGACGTCCGGGCCGTGGACTCCTCGATCAAGGGCCTGATCCTCACCTCGTACGAGGACGATGAGGCGCTCTTCGCGGCGATCATGGCCGGCGCGTCCGGCTACGTGCTGAAGCAGATCCGCGGCACCGACCTCGTCGACGCGGTGCGGCGGGTGGCGGCCGGGCAGTCGCTGCTCGACCCGGCGATCACCACCCGGGTGCTGGAGCGCATCCGCAGCGGCGTCGAGCAGCCCCGCGAGCTGAAGTCCCTTACCGAGCAGGAGCGGCGGATCCTGGAGTACGTGGCCGAGGGCCTCACCAACCGGGAGATCGCCGGGAAGATGTTCCTGGCCGAGAAGACCGTGAAGAACTACGTCTCCAGCGTGCTGGCCAAGCTGGGCCTGGAGCGCCGCACCCAGGCGGCCGTCCTCGCCACCCGCCTCCTCGGCAAGTCCCACTGACGCCTGCGGGCCCAGCCACACCGCCTGCGGGCCGAGTCGCGAAACGGCACCGCCTGCGGGCCCAGCCGCCCAGCCGCACCGCCTGCCGGCTCAGTCGCGCAGCCGCACCGCCTGCCGGCTCAGTCGCGCAGCGGCACCGACCAGCACAACTCGGTGCCCCGGGGCACCGCCCGGCGTACCACGAACTCGCCGTCGTGGCGCTCGGCGCGCTCGCGCAGGTTGACCAGGCCGCCCCGCGCGGCGGCCGGGTCGCAGCCCACCCCGTCGTCGGTGACGGTGAGGGTCACCCGGCCCGCCTCGACCCGCACCGCCACCGCCACGCGGTCGGCCTGCGCGTGCCGTACGGCGTTGGAGAGCGCCTCCCGCAGCACGGCCGTGAGGTCGGGGCGGACCGCGTCGGGCACGGCGCTGTCGATCGGCCCGGTCAGCTCCAGGCGGGGCCGGTGGCCCAGCGACTCGGCGGCCACCTCGATCGCCTCCCGGATCTCGGTGCGCAGCGCCGCGCTCATCGGGGTGCGCAGCTCGAAGATGGTGCGGCGGATGTCCTTGATCGTGGCGTCCAGGTCGTCGACCGCCGCGTTGATCCGCCGGGCGACCTCCGGCTTAGTCGTCATCGGGGCGGCGCTCTGCAACTGCAGGCCGGTGGCGAAGAGCCGCTGGATGACCACGTCGTGCAGGTCCCGGGCGATGCGCTCGCGGTCCTCCAGGACCACCAGCAGCTCCCGCTCCTCCTGCCCGCGGGCCCGCTCCAGGGCCAGCGCGGCCTGCCCGGCGAAGCTGCCCAGCAGGGCCATGTCGTCGTCGTTGGCAACGGGCGCCCGGTCGGCCCGGTGCGCGATCACCAGCACCCCGTGCAGCGTGTCGGCGGTGGCCAGCGGCGCGACCACCGCCGGGCCGGTACGCAGCAGCGCCGGCCAGGGCGCGGCGTGGGCCAGGTCCGCCACCTGGTCGTGCCGGCCCTCGATGACGGCGGCGGCGAAGCTGGTCTCGGCCGCCGGCAACGCGGTGCCGACCAGGGCGTCGGCCTGCTCGTCGGCCCCGTCGACCACCTCGACGGTGAACTTCTCGCCGTCGGGGTCGTAGAGCAGCACGAGGGCGACCTCCGCCTCGGCGACCTCGCGGGCGCGCCGCGCCACCAGCGTCAACGCGTCGGTGCGACGCACCTCGCCCAGCAGCACGGTGGTGATCTCGGCGGTCGCCGCGAGCCAGCGTTCCCGGCGGTGGGCCAGCGCGTAGAGGCGGGCGTTCTCGATCGCCACGCCGGCGGCGGCGGCGAGCGCGACGACGATCTCCTCGTCGTCCTCGGTGAACTCCGCGCCGCCCTGCTTCTCGGCGAGGTAGAGGTTGCCGAAGACATGGTCGCGGATGCGCACGGGAACGCCGAGGAAGCTGTGCATCGGCGGGTGGTGCGGCGGGAACCCGTAGGACTGCGGGTGCCGGGTGATGTCGGGCATCCGCAGCGGGCGGGGGTCGTCGATGAGCAGGCCGAGCACGCCCCGCCCGTGGGGCAGGTCACCGATCCTGGCGTGCAGCTCCGCGTCGATGCCGTAGGTGATGAAGTCGTGCAGCAGTCGGTCGTGGCCGATCACGCCCAGCGCGCCGTAGCGGGCGCCGACCAGCTCGCAGGCCGACTCCACGATCCGTTGCAGGGTGCTGCGCAGGTCCAGGTCGGTGCCGATGCCGACCACCGCGTCGAGCAGGGCACGCAGCCGCTCCCGGCTGGTCACCACCTCGCCGACCCGGTCCAGCATCTCCTGGAGCAGCTCGTCGAGCCGTACCCGGGACAGCGGGCTGAGCCCCAGTGAGGGGGTCACGTGCGGTTCGGGGCGGGGACTCGGTTCGCTGGCGGCCACCGGGCGATGGTAGCCGCCCGGTGGCCGTGGTCCCGGCCCCGCTACGCGTCGGGGGAGCGGACCGCCGAGGTGTCGACCACCTGCGCGGCCTCCAGGCGCGGGGTGTGCGGCGGCCCCGCGTGCGCCGGGTCCGCGAGCCCCAGCCGGATCACGAGGTACGGGTAGCCGAGGCCGGCCAGCAGCCCGCGCAGCGTCTGCCGGGTGCCCGCGACCTCAACGACCCCGCTCAGCGGCACCACGGAGATTCCGAGCCGGGTCGCGGTCAGCCAGGCGGCCGAGAGCGCCTCGCCGGCGCGCAGCCAGCTGTCCGGCTCGTCCTCGTCGCCGTAGAGCAGTCCGTACACGGCGGCCCGGTCGTGCCCGGGACCGACCGGCAGGGTGCCGGGGCGGCCGAAGTCGCGCGCCGGCACGGTGGTCTGCGGCGCCTCCGCGGGCAGCACCTCCGGCGGCAGGCCGGTGCCGGTGCCGGCCCGGCTGGTCCAGTACTCCAACTCCTCGCGCAGCTGCGGGTCCTCCGCCTCGACCGAGGCGGCGCGGCTGGCGACCGCGGCCAGCTCCAGGACGTTGTCGCGGTCGAGGAACTGGAGCTGGCAGCCCTCGGCGGCGACCGCCGAGGCGATCTCCCCGAGAGCGGCGGTCGGCACCGGCTCCTCGCTGACCGGGCGCCGGTCGGTGTGCCGCACCTGCATGCACTGCACCAGGCGCATGGCCTCCGGGTCGGCCTCCGCGCGGGCCATTCCGGTCAGCCGGGCCAGCAGGTCCTGGTCGGTCGGGTCGGGCGTCCGCTCCACGACGGCGGTCCAGCCCTCCGCGGTCAGCGCGACCCGCGCGTGGTGCAGCGCCGCCCCGCAGCTGTACGCCAGCAGGCGGCCCTCCGGGTCGGTCGCCGTCAGCTTCGGATCGCGGACCACCCGCAGCTCCAGCGCGTCCGGCAGCACCCGCCACCGCCACGGTTGGCTGTTGTGCACCGACGGGGCGTGCCCGGCCGTCGCGGCGGCCTCCGCGAGTGCGGTGGTCAGCGGACGCTCCGCCGCCGGTGTCTCGTGGCTCATGGTCACGACCTTTCCGTCTCTTCCCATCGTGCCCCAGCCCGACGGTGCCCCGGGCGGGGTTGCCGCTCCATCCTGCGCCATCCCCTCTGCCGACGCACGGTACGCAGGTCCCCGCGTGGCAGGGCAGCTAGCCCCTGCCGGTTCGCGCGGATGCCCTCCCGGGCGCGGTGGGCGCTGAGACGATCCGCAGGTGGGAACGGAACCGCGCGAGTGCGTGCCGGAGCAGCCGGTACGGCGGGACCGCTCGCGCCTGCTGCTCTGGGCGCCCCTGGCCGGGGTGCTGGTGCTGGTGCTGGCCGGGGCGGTGCTGTGGTTCGCCGGCCGCCGGGGCGCGGCCGACGTGGTGTGGGCGTCCGCCACCGTGGCCGCCCTGGCACCCGCCGCCTGGTCGGTGCTGCGGCAGCTGTGGCGCCGGCAGTTCGGGGTGGATGTGATCGCCGTGCTGGCCCTGGTCGGCGCGCTGGTGGTGCGGGAGTACCTGGCCGGGGCGGTGATCGCGGTGATGCTGGCCACGGGGCGGGCGCTGGAGGCGTACGCCCAGGGGAGGGCGACCCGGGACCTGCGGTCGCTGCTCGCCCGCGCCCCCCGCACCGCCCGCCGGCGCGGCCCGGGCGGGAGCGTCGAGGAGGTGCGGCTGGACCGGGTGGCGGCGGGGGACCGGCTGCTCGTCGGGCCGGGCGACGTGGTGCCGGTCGACGGGCAGCTCGACGAGGCGGTGACCCTCGACGAGTCGGTGGTGACGGGCGAGTCACGGCTGGTGCGGCGCGCGGCCGGCGAGCAGGTCGCCAGCGGCGTGGTCAACGCCGGCGCCGGCTTCGGCATGCGCGCGACGCGCGACGCGGCGGGAAGCACGTACGCGGGGATCGTCCGGCTCGCCGAGGAGGCGACCGCCCACAAGGCGCCGATGGTGCGCCTCGCCGACCGGTACGCCGCCGCGTTCGTGCCGTTCACCCTGGTCCTGGCGGGGCTGGGCTGGCTGCTCTCCGGGGAGTTCGTCCGGGCGGTGGCCGTGCTGGTGGTCGCCACCCCGTGCCCGCTGCTGCTGGCCACCCCCATCGCGATCGTGTCCGGGCTGTCGCGTACCGCCCGGCGCGGGGTGCTGGTCCGCGACGGCGGTTCGCTGGAGCTGCTCGGCCGGGCCCGCACTTTGCTGGTCGACAAGACCGGCACGCTGACGGCCGGCCGTCCCCGCGCCGCCGAGGTCGTGGCCGCCCCCGGCGGCGACCGCGACGACGTGCTGCGTCTCGCGGCCTCGGTCGAGCAGCTCTCCCCGCACGTGCTGGCCCGCGCGCTGGTGGCGCAGGCGCGCGAGCGGGGCCTGTCGCTGACCGAGCCGGCGGGGGTGACCGAGGAGCCGGGGCGGGGCGTACGCGGGTCGGTCGACGGGCGGCAGGTGCGGGTCGGCCAGCTCGACGGTGACCTGCCCGACTGGGCGGGCAGCGCCCGGTCCCGGGCCGAGCTGGCCGGCCGCTCGGTGGTCTGGGTCAGCGGCGAGCGGGACCCGCTCGGGGCGGTCCTGCTGGAGGACCCGGTACGCCCCGACGCGCGCCGCACCGTGCGCCGGCTGCGCGAGGCGGGGCTGCGGCGCATCGTGATGGTCACCGGGGACCGGCCCGACGTCGCCGCCCAGGTGGCGGGGGTGGTGGGCGTGGACGACGTGGTGGCCCGGTGCACGCCCGCGGAGAAGGCGACCCGCGTACGTGAGGAGGCGCGCCGGGCCGTCACCGTGATGGTCGGCGACGGGGTGAACGACGCCCCCGCCCTCGCCGAGGCGCACGTCGGCGTGGCCATGGGCGCCACCGGGGCGACCGCCTCGGCCGACGTCGCCGACGCGGTGCTCACCGTCGACCGGCTGGACCGGCTCGCCGACGCGGTGGAGATCGCCCGGTACGCCCGCAGGATCGCGGTGCAGAGTGCCAGCGTGGGGATGGGCCTCGCGGTGCTGGCGATGCTGGCCGCGGCCCTGGGCTGGCTCCCGCCGGTCGCCGGGGCGTTCCTCCAGGAGGGCATCGACGTGCTGGTGATCCTCAACGCGCTACGTGCCCTCGGGGGCGGGCTACGCCGCCGCGACGTGCCGCCGGGCACCCGGGAGCTGCTCGACCGGTACGCGGCCGAACACGGCGGGATCCGCGACGTGCTCGCCGCGCTGACGGACACCGCCGACCTGGTCGCCACCGCGCCGGGCGCGCCGCAGTGCCTGCCGACGCTGCGCGAGACGCACCGCCGGCTGGTCGGCCAGGTGCTGCCGCACGAGGCGGCCGAGGAGCGCCAGCTCTATCCGGCGCTGGCCGACCCGCTGGGCAGCGCCGAGGCGACCTCGACGATGAGCCGCGCCCACGTGGAGATCCGGCGGCTGGTGGACCGGATCGGCGCCCACCTCGCGCAGGCCGGCGACGGCCCGCTGCGCCGGGACCAGCTCACCGACCTGCTAGCCGCCCTCTACGGCCTGGCGGCCGTCCTGCGGCTGCACCTCGCCCAGGAGGAGGAGGACTACTTCTCGCTCAGCCCGGCGGAACCGGCCGAGAGCCGCTGAGCGCCCCGCCGGGACGTCGTGCCTGGCCGGCGGGCGATGGGTGCTGCGTGCAGCGTGCTGCGTGCAAGGAAGGGCCCCCTGCACATCAGGGCGGTTTCAAGGGGTCGTTGCAACGCGTTGGCTAGTCGGTGACGGCTAGGAGCTTAGCGAGGCGCTCGGCTGGGGTGTCCCAGCCGAGCGTTT